>NZ_VOIQ01000014.1 GCF_010470675.1 Desulfovibrio sp. JC010 | reverse complement strand
TTATCTTTCGAAGTAAATGGTTCTCAGGAACCAATTCTTCAATCGTAACCAACTCAACAGTGACTTGCTTTTGCTCAGGCTTTTTTAACATGCAAACAATATAAAAAAGTCCTCACCAAAAGGCGAGGACTTTGTCAGCAATCTGAGCCCCTCTATTGAGGGGCTACACAAAATCCACAGAATAAAGCTCATCCACAGAGCATCCCAGCTCCTGAGCAATCCTGCATAGCGTATCCAACCTGCAAGACGCTATCCGCTCATCTCTGGCTCTTGAAATAGTCTCCACAGCTAAGCCACACTTATCTGCAAGCACACGTATACTAATTTGAGCTTTTTCCATTAATTCAGGAAGGTTGCTCTTTAACTCTAGGTCCATGAGTCTAGATAGCATGTCTGCATTGCAGCGTCTGTCCTAATATGTTAGTACGGAATTAAGCGAACATTATTTCAACTATACAAAACTTGCTTTTCAAAAAGACAGCTAAAGAAAACAACCGAAGAATGAGGTCTAGACTATGCAGATTGCGGGCTACATCTTAATGCTAATACTCACGCTCCCATCAAGTGCTTTTGCTGCATGGCAGGGACAGATCGTAAAGGTAAACGACGCTAAATCGTATGTGATCCTGAAGCACGGACACCCCGTTCCGGTAAAATTGGAAAACATAACCTTCCCGGAGAACACGACCGCTGAAAGCTACGCCAAAGCAACTCTGGATGTAAGCAGTCTAGCCCTATCTAAGACAGCCACTGTCTTTGAAGAAGGAACCACCGAAGACGGTGTAACAATAGCGAATATCCATATTGATGGCCGCTGTTTGAATGACCTGCTTGTTGTCAAAAAGATCATGAAAGTAAACGACGCCGACACAATTATAACCAGCAACGCCACTCAGAAGCAGCCAGCCAGATATGTGGACCAACTTCCCCAAAAAGCCCCGGCAACTCAGGTTGAAACTGTAGCCCTTCAAAATGTAAGCGATGTCACCCCGTTCCCGGCACAATCCAATGCTCCGGCAGAATACTATATTGAGGTAGAAGAGAATGATCCGAATAGCGCACTTGGATTCTGGAATAATAGAAAGAAGAAGACCAAACGCTTAGTCAAACTACATCGAGTAGACGACAGCATGCCCACGGCATCAGCCCATACTGGCAATCAGAGAATTAGCTCCCACCAACGCAATCGAGGGTATTTCAGTGCTGAAAATCAGGCACAAGCCCCGACCTACCAGCAGCAGACAACGCCACATGCTCGGCAACCAGAGACAGAGTCAGAACGCACTCGATTTCGAGTCGAGTTAAGGGAGAAGAGCCGCCATAGGACGAAATACAGAATGGATCTCATGCTCGGCTATAATGCAGGAGGACTTAACTTTGATGCAGACGGTGTAAGCGGCTATGCAGGAACAGGCAGCAGCTTCCTTACGGGAATGAATTTCTGGGAAGACGGTTTGTTCGCAGACTGGTTCACTTCCGGCTTGATGCTCCGCTACAGACGTCAGTCTTCAAACGTACAGATAGACGGAGTCGGAGAAGGTGACCTCGCGCTTAACATATACGACTTTCTTGGCAAGCTGACCCTGCGGAAGAACACCGGAGACATTCACCCCTATGCAGGATTCGGATTCGGAGCTTCTTACTTCGTAGGCAGCGGCATAACCTCAGAAAGTGCATATGGACCGTCAATACAAGGCTTCGCCGGAGTAGATTACGATCTTAACGACTCGCTATTCCTTGGACTCGAAGCAGATTATACCCGAAGCTGGTTTGACCTGAACGGGGTGGACTTCAGTCATGATGGTGTCGGAGCGGCTTTGAAATTTGGATTTAAATTCAATTAGTTATTCTTGCAAAAGACATATAAAAGCCCCTTCCAGTTAATACCGGAAGGGGCTTAATTTGTAGTATCGAGAAATACCGTAAAATTTATCATGAATAAGACTTATCACTATTTTATTCTTTTTTAGCCCACCGTTCCTCACAAACCTTCCTGCTCGCGCTAGCTTTGTACCTGTCATCCGCCAATATCAACTCTAGGGCCACTGGATCACCCTGTAGTGCTTTTGCAACTCTAGCTGGAACATCGCGCCAGTCTTCTTTATTCTCGCCGTCCCAGCGGTCATAAAAACATTGCCACGACTTCAGAATATGGTTCACCGCTAATTCATTATCATTTTGAGCAGATAGAGCTAATGCCATATCAACAACATTTATATATCCGCTAAAATTGACATCCCGTTGTCTTTTCATACTCTCAGTCAGGCTAAATTCATTCAACAACTCAAAAGCTAATTCTCTATTGCCTTCAAATATATCAGAATTCACCCAAAGAAAATTAAGTCGCGCGATAGGATACCCTCTCCTCTCTTGGACAAAATCATTAACCGTACCGAGAATCGTCGAGTCATCAATACTGCTTAGCTCATGTGCAGACCGCTGGCTCAAAGAATCAAAAATAGAATGAAAGCACCATTCTCCCTTATAGAACTTCAACAATTCCAAAGACTGTTTGAAAACATATTCACGAAGATAATCCACACCTTCAGTACATCCAAGTTGTCCAGCCTCAAACACAACCTTAAACGCATACAAATACATCATACCCAGCTTGCCGAAGACATGGGCCCAGCAGCTATAATCACGAAAAAAGAGATAAGGCTGTCGAGAATACGGCAGAAACACCTTCTCCGACTTCATAAATAGAGAGCCAAACTTTTTCCCGATATTTTCCCTCTCATGCAGCAAGACAAAGGCTTTCGCTGCTACGCTTGAATGCTCTCGCCATTTATGTGGGCCAATATAGTTTTCACTCAAATCTAGATCGCCAAGGAACCCACAATCCTCATGAAACTTTTTTATAATTGCTTGCAAAAGAGTCTTACGCTGTTCAGAAGATAATTTTTCTGCGAGTAGCAATGGCAATTCGTAATTAGCCATCGAAACTTTGATCAAATATTGAACTCTTTCACTCGACACCCCACCGTCAGGATAATGAGAGGCAAAAAAGCACAAAGACTCATCAAATAATGACTGAAGCTTAGCACTATACTCTTCAAGTTCGCATATTCTTTTCTTAGAGGCCCCACGAACTATGCACTCCGTAATTTGCTTGCGCACATTATTCTTGGCACAATAAATATCAGCCAAACGCTGAAATGAAGTCCACGCGACATCTTCAATATTAATTTCAGCAGACTTGGCAATATCCAAAGCCTCATCTAGAGATAATTTCCATTCAAGATTATCTTGCGTTCTAATATAGTAATGAGAATACACTACCCCAAGCAGCTGCAAAAACGGATGTGAAGTCTTTAAAAGGCTATAGACCAGCTCCCTATCAATAAAAAATGCAAACTGCATGACAGAATACATAACCGGGCATATAATTGCCGGATCATTTTGCCTAGACAACCAGCACCCAAAACTTTTTAAATCCGACTTAGCAAGAAGACATATCCCTCTAGAAAGCCCCCACCTATTCATAACTTTAAAAAAAGGCTGATAGTCATCGTACCATGCAACATCCCTATATGACTCATAATCCCACGAACAGCTATTAACACGTTGGCTATGTCCAAGAAACTCTATACGCACTTCTTGCTGAGGGTAATGCTCTGCTGCTAACTTCCCTATTAAGTCAAAAACTTTCTCTATTTCCCGCGCGCCCTTTGATTCCTGCAATATCTCTTTGCAACCCTCAAGAGGGAATCCATTACAGCAGGCTGAAAATTCTCCTACAGCCATAACAAACAAAGCTACGTTTTTAGGAGTATCAAGATGCTTTTCAGCTCTAATTAAATTTGGAATCTCAACACACCATTCTTTATCAATCTTCCACAACCCAGAACTGTGAACAGAAATAAAGCCTTCTTGCTCTACGGCAGCATAAATTTCCTCGCTAGATCCATTCGCACTGTCCACTAAGATAGACAACAACCAAGTCACCCACGGCAAATCTTTTGGATGAGGCACACTATGCATGGCTATCCCACTCCATATTGCAATACAATTCCTTATTGGAGACAGGGTCGATCTTATCAGCCAATGTAATTATGTATTCTTGAAGATCTCTTGCAACATCGCCATCGACACGACTCATACAAAATGGGTATTCGCCCATGAAGCTATTCAAACTATTGGACAATAAAAAGACAGAGAACTCACCTGCATTGGACTTTAAACAGAGATACCTATCGTGGAAGGCTTGCCGTGGAGAATTTTGACTTTTCAGCAGATTAATAATTTTAAGATGGCAATGGATGAATGGTTTTATCTTTACTGCAAACTTTTCCAAATCATTTACAAGGGAAGGACTATCTTCGCCAATCAATTCTCCATTTTCAGGATCGACATTATGAATATTTGTAATAATTGTAAGCGTTAACCCTCTTTTAGAAATTCTAGGAACAATTGCTTCTAAAGCTTTCTTATCGAAAAATGGATCTACAACCCAAGCTTGCTCAATCCCCCTCTCCAGTAATGACTTTATATATAGAATGGAATCACACGCCCCCAACGGCCCTTTGGGGAACCACCTGTCACAAGAAGGGCTTTCAAATAAGACTTTTCCCCTATCCAACATCGCTCGCCGATAGTTATTAAAATCTTTATTGGCATGAAACCCAATTTCAGAGTTGTCAGCTTTAGAACTGGCTTGCACATTTGTAATCTTCTTCTGCCTATGCTTATCGCCTGTGCCTTCTACACTTTTGGTCAGCTTATCCTTAATAGCAACTTTCGCCCCACTTAATGAGGAACTCAGCACTATCGTGTTTAGCCAATAAAGATCATCACTATAAACTAGTTCCCCCTTTGCGTTAAAAATCCATAATTTTGTTCGATCAAACTCATTTAAAACTTCAACGGGACCAAAAACTTCTGTCCCGGCAGGAAGAAACATCATTGAATCACTCGTAATGGTCTCACCAGAAAAAAGTTGAACATGAGCTATATGATTTGACTGAGCATAATCCTGACGCCGTAAAATTTTATATTCATTTCTGGCCGTTGCTAGGAAATCCTTTGTATTCAACCCAGAAAGCCTAAAACGAAAAGGCGGAATATCATCCTCTGCATAGATCGGCATATGGATAATATCAAAAGCACCAAGTCGGTGCATGAACTTCTGTGGCTCAGCAAAGGGAAGACTACTTTGAAAGTGCCTGAAAATACTTTGAATTTCATTTTTCAAAAAGTCATGACCAGTTACATTCATGGTGTAGTATGAATCAACTTTAGCTGTAGAGGAGCCTAACGCAGGCTGGATAGATGACTGCATGAACTTACAATGCTCTTTGCCAAGACAATCATCCAAAATTTCAAAATTGATTACCCCATCATCAAAAGCCGAAAAGAACTCATCACCCAATTCCTGAGACAAGGGGAAATAACACTCCAAAATATCATCACTAACCTTGGTGACCATGGACTGGGACTCTGTTGCAGGAATATTCGATTGCGCAGCATACCCGTAAATAAACTCTACAGGAGTAGACTCAGTTCTATATATCCAGCAATACCAAAAACGTTCTTCAGAATGATCCACCACGACTCAACCTCACATAATTAGCTATAATAACTCATCAATCAAATTACAGATAACATACATCCTGTAAGAGTGAACCAAAGTATCTCTATATAAGCGAGGGTAGAATTACGCTATAAAACCCCACACTATGCCCTCCCCTCACTAAAAGGACAGCGGGGCATAAAACACGAACTTCAAGCCATTCTTACCAGCTAGAACAACGTTAATAACTTTGCAGACCATTAGATATGAATCGGGACACCGAGAATTGGAAAATAGACTCTGAAAGAGAGGCTAATTATAATCTGTGTATATTTTCTCTATGTCAGTTATGCCAAGATCAAGAAACCTATCCTGGACATTTAAAACACGCTCAATCAACTCTTCGTCGTCACTTTCGTCAGCTTCACGAAGAATTTCTGTCAAAGTGCAGATAAGGGACTCCCGACCTGACATATATAAATGCGAATCATCCTTCTTAGCCTCGTAAACCTCAGCTAACATTTCACAAGGACCAATTGCCCAATACGGATCATTATTTGCTTTTTGGGATAGCCAATCATTAAATATCCGAATTCCCCGACTATGCTTTGCATTTGGAATAGCAGCAAGGAATGCATCAACTAAAACTTCAGGAACATTTGTGTTTTTCTCAAAAAGATTTGCAGCCTTATTGATGGCAGACCTTGACATAATTGAAGAATTAAACAAACTAATCAAACCGTTAATACATTTGTCTCTACAGTCATCCAAATGCATATTTACAGCAAGAACATGCACTCCTCCAACCACACATTCCTGACCAAGCATTTCTACGCCTGCGAAAAAATCATCCCAAGCGATATGACCAGACAAATAAGCTAATGCAGATATTGTGCCCCATACTTCAGACCCCTTCTTGAAATTATTATTTAGAATGAGGTCTAAATACGGTTTAACCTTATTGAAATTATTTTCATAATTATAAAACAAAACTCCTTCAACAAGATCAAACTCATCATCCATAGCATCAAAAAGTCTATCGTACATTTCCCAGCCCATAGAGCATTCTTTATGAATAACGAAAGGCAGACTATGCATTATGAAACTCTTTGTATATGCATCACAATCACGCACATCAAAAGATAAGACAGATTCTAAATCTATACTGTCATATACACCAGCACTAAGAGATCGTTTTAAAATAACGATTGCAGACCTTATTACACTGCACATAATATGTTCTTTTTTTTCTTTTCCATCCCCATCATCTTCTAACAACAAAACCACTCGTTCTAATAAAACAATCAACTCGTCAAATTGAACCTCGTCTCCCAAAACAATCGCAGCAATCTTAACAAGTCCTGCAACCTTGGAAAGATCCTCCCAAAGTTTTGTTTCCTCATAAAGCATACCAAGCAAGACACGAACGAGTTCTCTACCATCTGGTAAAGGCTCTACGGGAGTCCAATTTTTATTCAATTTCAAATTCCCAAAACGATGGTCAAGGTGGTCAATGATTCCTGATAGTATTATTATATGGTATTCAGATTCAAAATCATCGCTCACTACTTCTTTCAAGAACGACAGATACTTATTAGGATCTTCTTGAGCACCATCGCGTAACGCATGACGCAAATCTGTACGTCCTCCGTTCATCTCCCGATCCCAATACACCTCTAATTCTTCAGAACTAGAATCGAAATGGCGCAACAGCTTCATAAATGCTTCATCTGACAAAGATCTTATTAGATACTTAAAGTCAGAGTTTCTTTCCATACGCATACCGATATAGGGATATACTTTACGTTCAGGAACCCAATTCTTGCATGACATATCATCTACAAACTTAGATACAACTGGAATTCTATATATTGATGGTATCCATTGCAGTAGTTTAAATTTATATAAATCTCCTCGGTGTATGTACTTTGACTCAAAGTCATCATCTTCGAAGAGACTCATAATACAATTTTGATTTTCAACTTGAATATCTTCAGAAATCAACGGATATGACCTATTCATAAGTCGGCCCAAATAATAATTAAAGTCAATCTTATCTCTGTAGAGATCTCTATCTGTGACAAGCTTTTCAACAAGTTCAATATTATCATTTGGATTTTCAAAGCACGCATTCACTAAAAAATAAATAATTGAAAACTCAGAACTTGAGTAAAGTATATCCTTATTGTTCCTCCACCAAACAGTATTATGTACACA
The DNA here is from genome assembly GCF_010470675.1 of Desulfovibrio sp. JC010. Taxonomy (NCBI): domain Bacteria; kingdom Pseudomonadati; phylum Thermodesulfobacteriota; class Desulfovibrionia; order Desulfovibrionales; family Desulfovibrionaceae; genus Desulfovibrio; species Desulfovibrio sp. JC010. The sequence goes on along the minus strand of NZ_VOIQ01000014.1, from coordinate 117,248 downwards.
ATTAGAAATGATACCAGACTCGATACAATCTAAAAATATACTAAACCCAGATGAAGAATTAATCCTATCTTCACTCAACACACATCTATAAGATGTGTCAGAAGTAAAATCAGTTAAAAAACGATCTCCCTCTCTTTTATAAGGATAATTTTGGCACATCCTTTCAAATAGTTCTAAAGAATTGTCTAACAATACATCGGAATGTGAAAATTTATTTTTTAAAAATTCATCATCAGAAAAAACATTATTAAAATAAGACAGTGACCTTACATTAGCGATAGCGCTATCATGATTTTTATGTTGAGTAAGCAATATCCAAAGTAAATCATCGCCCTTTCCCGTGGCTAAAAGATAACGTTTTAAAGGTCCTGCAACAAAATGGTAATCATCCTCTGCATTTTGAACCAAGTACGAAAGAACATCATATATACCATCAGTTTCCCAGCAAACAAAATTATTCAAGCTACTTGTAATTTCCCAATTAAAATGCTCCGCTTTGATTGGGTCCTGAATTATAGCCAACCAATGTCCTACAACATCTTCAGGATAAAAATTCATCCAATTACGCAACGCAGATATGTATTCATTAAACCAAACAGAATCTTGCCTGCTATTTATTAGTGGCAACAATTTATCTTCAAAAAGGCTAAACCAACCTTGATGTGTAGACCTCCGAAAGAAACTCTTAAACAGTGCAGGATGATTATTGAATAGAAATCTAACTAATGACCAAAGTCCATCAACCGATTGAATTTCCCCCAAAGACTCTGCGACCAATCGCTTTAAATGCATGGCAACATCATCGTTGCTAATAACTTCCCGTACTTGTCTCACAAACTTTCTTTGATCTTGGTTTTCCAAATGAAAAAACAAAACTCTGACTGTAGGACGAATAAAAGGAAGTGGGGGATGAGACAGAATAAAATCACGCAGTGAAAGGTTCCTTTTCAAAACATCATGAACAATAAAATTTTCCATCAAAGTTTGGTGCGCAAAGCTGTAACGCCCAGCCCGCTCAAACAAGATCCCTTGACTAACGAGCCGCTGTAACATTTCGGCTGGTATTTTTATTTCACTATACAGAAAAGAATCTCGACGCTCCGACATCATTTTTGAAGCTTGCTCTTCCAAAAAGTCAATCGCACTTTCTCCTAGAAGAACATCTTTCCTGACGACCTCATCAGCGAAACAATCATACAACTGCCATGTAGTCTTTGGATGTGCGTCATGACGTACAGATGAAATTTTGCAATAGAGGGATAAGTTTTGTGGATTTTGCAATAAACCAAGCAACTCTTCTGGCAGGGCAGAAACGTCGACGCCAGTCTTTGCCAGCAAAGGTTTAACCACACTATCAATATCAAGAGCTTCAATAGGAATTTTACGGCCCCATTTACGCCCTCTAAGATGGGGATCATAATTGAGGTCAAACTCTCGACAGGCAGCGACAACTGAAACATGACTAACCTTGGAGAGACGGTCTAAAATAGATAAGAAATATTTCAGGGAAGTATGATTCCGTCCAAGCGACAACACATCCAGAGAATCAAGAACAATTACAACTTTCTTATCTTCTGCAAGCCTTGCGCAAACTCCAGCCAGATCATTAGGAAGCCCACTCTTTACGAAATCATCCTCGTTTTCACACTTTGAGAACAAATCGCCTTTAATGAACAGAAGGTGCCAATTCATATTTTGTTCTATATGATCAGCTAAATCTAAAAGCAGACAGGTCTTGCCACTGCCCGGACCGTCAACCAGCAGGATAGATTCTTCTCCGCTTTCCAGTAAGTCTACGATCTCTGACAGCTCTGGCCTATCTATGATTTTACCTGCAATATCCCTTGTCCATTGACGACCTATCGCTGAAGCTCTCTCAATCTCTTTGCTAAGCTCTTTAATCTCTCGTTTGGGGGTAGGCTCAATCCCTCTCTCAGCCAATTTCTGTAATATATCTTTACGGTTGATAGCAACTTTTGAATTTCTAAGCCCAGCTTCATGGTTACCGATCATCCTCTCCAAAGCATCTCTGGCAACCAACTTATTAGGAACAACATTATCAATATCTTGAAGGTTAAGGCGATCCCATTCCGTAAAAGTATGACAAGGTCCGAACTCCAATTTACTGACAATTTCAAAAGCCTCACTAGCTGAAACACCTAGAATCTTAGCAAGGTTAGCTAAGGGATTTTTAAGAGTGCCGGGAGCTGAGTCATCGAAAGATTTATATGAAAGATACTGAGGTCTTTTTTCAGACAACTTAGCGAGATCGCCAAAAGGGGTTTGAGAATAAAAACAAACCTTCGATTCAGGCTCACTTTCAAGCTGGCTTTTAGCTTTTATTAGCTCCGGCACAAGCTTTGGGTCATTTATCTTCCATTTCGCATGGTCAGTTTGATTCTTTTTAGCTTGGATAAACAGCTTCTTGCCATCATTATAGCTCACTACGACATCATCAACATCAACCGGATTATCTGAGCCTGGAATACCTGTTGATTCTGCCTGAATGTAATCAATAGTATCATCACTTATCATCTTGATAAGCCAATGAAGAGCAACCCGAAGCTGATACTCATCCCCCTGAAAAGAGGGAACTGCGTTGTGACTCATTATAAACCTGCCTAACCATGACTGATATTTTAAAAACAAATTTATATTTCTTTTCGCGAGAAAGAGTCAAGAATGGCGAATAAGCCACTATTTATTTTAAACCTCTTTAGTAGGCTTTTAATATTTATGAATGCATTAAGTAGCTAGCTATTGACCAACAAGAACGTGCATATTATCCGAAACATCAGAAGGAGCATAATTATGAAAAAATTAACGTTGTTGCTGATCTTTTTAACTTTAACCATCATAAGTGGTTGCGTAAAATCAAAAAGCATTAATTACTATAGCAATCAAAAAATTCAGGCTCCCAAAATCATAGCACTTGAAAACCCAAGAACTCCTTGGGTTGCCCCAATCATTCATGAATTGCGAAAACGGGGATTCAAAGTCCTTCGCTGGGGCAGTCAGCACCAAGCAGTACAACGCACCAAAATGGATAAGGTTAATATTTATAACGAAGCTTCGACTAGATATATTCTTTATATTGATGGCGATGCGTACTTAGACCAGATGAATCGCTGCTTTGGGGGTGGGTTTAAATTCATCTACATCAACGCAGATCTAGTTGATGTTGAAACAAACGAAACCATCGCAAACTTTTCCGATGGTGGATACTCAGAAAATTGTCCCCCGTTATCAGGAACAATATTCAATGACCTTGCTGATACTGTTGCAGGGGCTTGGGCTACCGCTACAGACATAAAGAAATAGATCAAATCATCAAACAACAAAAAATTAAATAATGACGACCATATTAGCAATCATCAGTTGTTTTGCAGTGATCATAACCACAATCATCGCTTGTCTGAAATACTCTACAGACTATGGTAGGAATAAGAAATTTCAAGATGAGTACACCCTGTCTAAGGAAATACTAAAAGACGACAGATGGAGGAATTGCGGCAATGCAGAGCTTAATATGTGGTATAGAGCCATAACAAGAGTAATGCTTGATTCCAGAATAATCAAACACATGTTCAAAAGCGACAACCCACTATTAATACTAACAAGCTATGCTGAAGGCATACAATATATTCAAGAAAAAACAACTGAAGACAATCAAATAGAAATATCATTCAATAAAAAGTGGATGATTTTTTGGCAAAAGGATTGGGAATGGCACATGCGATATAACACTCTTTTGTACTGCACCTTTACAATACTAGGCTTATCAATGTTCATTTTGATGAACTATGGTGCGTCGTCTCTATTAGAAGCTGCTTTATATTTCATCGCTGCAATATTTCCATTCTCAATAGCCTTCATATACCCATTAAATGAAATCTGGAAATTAAGGGCTGCCAAAAGAGCACTCGACTTTTTTAAAGAAAACCCCATTAAAAACAACGAAACCTAAACGAGGCTTGTAACTATCCGTATGTACAAAATCAAAACATATTGAGAACGAGAAAAATTTAGCTATAAGACTTTACCCAGCTCCACCAGACTCTGCAAAACATCATCCGCAGCAGGCAGTTCACCATAGACAATAGCCCCCAGACCATCACGATATGCAGGCAACAGAGATTTCCATACAGCCTCCGTATCAGAAAAAATGGGACACTCGGCAATATTCATATCTACCCACTTTGCATCACCGACTGGAGCTTCCTGATCAAATTTGCGAACAACCTCAAGAAGTTGTTGGAAATCATCAGAGTTGACAAACTTCTGAATCTCTCCCCGCTGCATGAGCTGATGGATGTCGTAAATATGCCTGATCTTCTGGCGCAAGAATTCCGTTGGATTATCGCTGCAAGATGCTTTTACGATTGCCATCACTTTTTCTGTAAATGTCCGCTCAAGACACAGAACCTGAAATGGAAATGGTTCAAGGCCGAACTCTTTGATAAGCGCATCCTCTCCCCTGCTTTTCAGGAAGTCATAAATATACGTAGAGATCGGCAGTGGCTGGTATGGCGAAGGGTGGGCAAAAGCATTCACTTCCAGCAGAATCTTGTTGGAGATAGGCCCGAAAGCACCTTCAAAAGTTTGCGGGTAGGAATAATAAATCTTGCGGATCATGGAGCCTTTGCTGCTTCCCGCTAACTCTTCGGTCAAATCCGTGCTGGCTACCGCAGTTATCTGCTTGAGCAATTTCTTAATTTGGTTGGATGCTATGTCCTGCTCAGTGATGACTGCAAGGTCTACGTCTTCTGAAAAGCGTTCAATGCAACCGTATGCCTTAGACAAAGAAGTGCCACCCTTAAAAACCGTAACGTCTGCAAGCTCAGTCTGGTAAATCCGGTATAGTGCGAGGGTCAGCCAGTAGTCCTTTTCAATGAAGATGCTCTGTAACCGCAGATGTTCCGCAGTTGCTTGAATGGCATCCCGGAAAAGCTCTTTTGATTCATGAAGTCTCACATTATCCCCCATGCTTTCTTATTCTTCAAAACCGTATCCGAAACCATAACCTTGTACTTAGTGTAAGGATTCAGACTACCCTTTAAGGAGCCAATATCTGGGGTTTTAACCATCCCTTCGCAAAGGCATCCGCAAATAGCGCGAACCATTGGAGGATAGGATTCAGTCAACTCCACAAGCCTTTCCAGATCAGACTGCGGTAGTACCGTCATCCTTGTCTTGATCGCTTCAACCACATCATCAGGGGTGCAGTCCTGCGCCTTCTTGATGAAGCGTAAAGCCTCAAGCAATTGCAGCAGCGAAATATCTGCCTCTTGAATTTCTGACACGTAGCTACGCACGTACTGGACTTGAATCTTACCGATAGTCTGCTTTCTACGAGGGGCTACACTGGCAATAGTCAGTACCCCCGGAACCTGAGTAGCAATCTGAAGCTGTAAGTATACAGACTGCCCGGTCAGAATTCCGGTTATATCATCCCCTTTGCGGGTCAGATAAGAAATCAACTCTTCATCTGTAGGGCTGACCGACCCGAAAAGAGTTGTCTTTGGACGATAGAAAGTCCCCTTAGCTTGCCGAACAAGGACCTGCTTCTTCACCAGACGTTCTAAAGCCTTTGCCAGAGCCTGTGGCTTGGTTTCCTGTAAATCCTTAAAGTCACCATAGGTAATGATCTTTCCCGGCGGGACGGATTCAATATAGTTGTTAATCTGTGCTGCTACCTGCATGGATGTATCCTCTTCTTAATCAAGAGATATTCCTTTATGGCAAAATGTCAAGTTTTTGCATGTAAAAACTTGACAATAAAATTTAAAGTAAGCCTTAAAATCTACTCCCCACCACTAAGCACATCGTCAGCAACAGAAGCAGCCCTAAGCAATGCCTCATCTGCTAAGCGAGCATAACGCTGGGTCATTTGGGGACTTCCATGAGTGAGAAGCTTCTGAAGTGTATAAAGATCTACCTTTCCACTTGAAGCCAAACGAGAAGCGAAGGTATGGCGCAGTCCGTGAAGAGGCCTGAAGTCTTTAGCAAGGCCAGCCTTATCCCGAACTCTGCGAGCAATTCTGACAAACTCCTTGCGCATCCCGCCATCCTGACCGGGAAATACAAATTCACTGTCCTGACGCTCAATTCGCTGTAAAATCTCAACAGCGACTGAAGACATGGGAATACTTTCGGTTTGTCCATTCTTAGCTGCTTCTCCTCTAAGAGTGATGAACCGCTCTCCAAAGTCGACATCACTCCACTTCAAGGCAAACAAAGCCCCCCGCCTCATACCAGTGGTCAATGCCAGCCTTAGAAATGAAGCAGCATTTTGATCTTCCTCTTCATCAAGAGCCTGCCAGTATGCCTTAAGCTGGTCAGCATTCATGCACTCATGTTGCTTGCGATCAACGCGCGGCATCTCAAAATAAAGCTGACGAGGGTCAGGAGAGGCACACAAACCTTTCTTAACGCTAAAATTAACAATACGCTTAAGGAGCGCAAGGACATGCTTGGTCGATTGCGGGGACAGCTTTTCCAACAGCTCAGTACGAAGATCATCAACTTCTGTGGTCCGCAGCTCTATGGTCTCTTTCTTACCGAACTGATCTTTCAGGTACTTATTATAGCGGTTGATGTCGCTTCTCAGACTGGTAGTCACTTCACCGCGTTGCCTGACATACTCATTCCAGAGTCTATCAATAGTCCACTTGGTCTTTTCAGCTTCTTTGGCTTTCCTGTCAGCAGTCCGGGACTCATCATTAGTAGGTGCTTCCCCTTCAATTTTATGAGCCCGTATCTTTGAGGCTGTACGTGCGTCCATGTTGTCGAGGTGTTGCCGTCCAACCTTTTCCTCAATCAACTTTCCATGCTTGCGATAGCGTATATAGTAGACCTTCTCGGTCTTCTTGGTGACTTTATGTAAGCTTTTGATGTAAAATACGCCGGGATATTTCGTCTTAAACCTTGTAACTACTGCCATAATTCCTCCAATTCTTCCCCACACTATTCCCCACAAACGGGCAGAAAACAGGTGCTAAAGTATGCAAAAGGAGGTATAACAAATTTACGCTAATCATGCAAAAAATAAGGGCTAAGCAACTATATGCAAATCAGTGCAAATCTATCATCACGGCCTTCTAAGCCGTTGGCCGAGGGTTCGAATCCTTCCTGCCCCGCCATGATATTTCAAGGACTTACAGCTAATATGTTGTGAGTCCTTTTCTTTTATCTTCATTCTTCCCCACAACTGGGCAAAAAACCGACTCATCGAAAAATCTCCTGCTTGAATTCGAAGAGCTGGGAATACACCGCAAGTGCGACGAGTTCAAGAAGCAAATCCCACGACTATAACTCCATTAGGAAGATTTAAACTATTCAGGCGGATTAATATGAGTTGAACCGTTAAAAATGACCTGCCAGAGACGCTCAAAGGCATGCCCGGTGTTGTTCTCGTCATCAGGGTCGGCCAGAATCAGTTCCAGCGCATTTTCATAGAAGGATTTAGGGCGGGTCAGAATCCGCTCCCGTGCGACTAGGAAATTACCAGTAGGAGCACTGGCGATAAATTGTTCCGGCGATGGACGTTTGAACAGCTTTTCAAAGACTTCACCCACAGGGATATCCTTGCCCCACCCTTTCCATTTACCCTTTGATTTCGGGTCATCCATATCATGGGGACGACCAAGGCGGTCGCAGCGCAATTTGAACCACGCGAACCCGAAAAACTTTGCATTCTTGGCAATCTTCTGCGCAGCCTGTTCAAACACCTCGTGAGCGGTTATCTTTTCCGTATGAAAAAAAGGATCACCCTGCAAAAAAATAGTGTAGTCTGGAAAGACTGGGTAATTTTCGATGATATGCGTGAAATATGTATGACCTTCGCGTCCGATATTAGGCAATGATTTTAAGCACTTACCTCCGACAGCAACAAGGTCTCCGCCCTTATCATAAATGATTGCGGGATAATCGGTCTCTGCAAGCCAGGAAACATCTTCCTTATACCTTGCCACCACTATTTCCACACTTGCTCTGTTCATGAAATTTCCTTTTAAAATTTTCTACACTAAAGCTGCTATCCACTAGCCGATTAGCTGTCAAGTTTTCGCATTATAATCCCCGAAAACAGCCGCTTAAGTATTGACCTGCACACCTGCAAGGAGATACTATAGAGTACATACACTCAATAGGTATTAACAACCTATTTAGAGTAGTATCAAAAAACATACTATTGAAGGAAATCAATGCGTCACGACAGATATAATTGCAATCAAGGCTGCCCGGTAGAAGCCACATTGGAAGTAATCGGCGGAAAATGGAAAGGAGCCATCCTCTATCACCTGCTGGAAAAATCTTACCGGTTCGGTGAACTGAAGAGAACCATGCCTTCCATCACCCAGCACATGCTCACCAAGCAGCTGCGGGAACTGGAAAAAGAAGGAATTGTAAACCGCAAGGTATACGCACAGGTTCCCCCGAAAGTGGAGTATTCCGTTACCGAATACGGCGAGACCCTGCGTCCGCTGATCATGATGATGCGCGACTGGGGAAAAAAACACTTCGGGCTTTAGGATTTGATTCAACCGGATGAAACCGAGATTTCCACCCGGTTTTATAGAAAAAAAATACGCCTGTTGCCGAACAGCAACAGGCGTATTTTAATTCAATCAATCAAACTTATCCGGACGATAACTAGTCCTGAATCGGATACCAGGCGGTAAACAGAGGAGTAACGTCCATTCCGGCTTCAAGCTGGGCCGGAGGATAGGCAAGTCCGGTCTTTTTCAGGGCCTTGAGGCCGTCCACGGTACGCTGCAATCTGTCTGCGGGCAGAGCGATAACCATTTCATCGTTATTCACCAGACCGAATCCGCGCTCACCCACGCAAGGCAGGCAAAGGGAAGGCTTTCCGGTTTCAACACAACGGGGCAGCGCATCCGCACAGGAACCTTCACCTGTGAAGTAGGACTGGATCTGTTCGTATTCAAAATACTGCAGACCGTTCATAAGCAGGGTCATCTGAGCTCCGTTACCGTAAACCAACAGGTATTCAGGTTCGTACTTTTCATCTTCCAGCGGGCTGAGTGCCAGACCTTCAATAGGGGAAGGCTTGGGATAAGCCTTCATGGATTCACGGGCGGTTTCAATGTCATTGAACCAGAATCCGGCAAAACCTTTTGCTTCGTGCTCAAGCTGCTTATCATCAGCCGGGGCAAGACCCTGCACTCTGAGGCAGCGATAACGGAGTTGCATCTTTTCTGCCAGAGGGGTTGCATCATCTTTGGTAATGCCGATGGTCTTGCCCTGCTTGCGCACAAGATAAGGCAGCTGGCAGTAAGTAAAAGGACCGGCAGGCTTTTCAATACCCGCGATATTCTTGAGACCTTCCTTATCTTCCAGACGTTTTACAGATACGATGCTGGAATCAAGATCCAAAAGTTCCTTCATTTCCTTTGCGAGTCCATTCCAAGTTCCCATTGTGTAACTCCTCTAAATTTAAAATTAATTATATCAATCAAAACTATTAAAAGTTTTTGGGATTCTTAAACCCTTTTTACAAAAAGGGTTTAAGGCCCCCGGCAGGGTCCCCGAAAGGAAACTATCTGCCCATTGCGTAAAACTGGCTGTCAGGGTGCACAGCCAGAAAACTCATCATGCGGTTGGAAAGGTTGAAAAAGGATACTATTCCCGCGATATCCCAGATATCGTCATCAGACAGACCGTGGCCGCGCAGCACTTCAAAATCAGCTTCGTTTACAGCTTTGGAATCAGTGGTCAGCTTCATGGCGAAATCACACATGGCAACCTGACGATCAGTAAGCCCCGCTTCACGGTAGTTGATGGCAACCTTTTCTGAAATGGTTGGATCTCCGGTTTCAAGACGCATGACCGCACCGTGGGAAGCCACGCAGTAGACGCAGCCGTTGTGAGCGGAATGGGCGATGATCAGCATTTCTTTTTCAGCTGCGCTCAATCCGCTTTCCTTACCCATGACCGCATTGTTGTAAGCGATGAATGCCCGGAACTCTTCAGGACGATGCGCCAGAGCGGTGAGCACGTTGGGGATGAAGCCCAGTTTCTCCTGAAAAGCGAGGATGGTTTCTTTTACATCTTCGGGCATTTCACTCAGTTCGGGCACGGGATAACGGCTGATTTTTACTTCACTCATGATATTTTCCTTTTTAATGATAGTTATTTTTACTGGTCAAATGTTTCTAAATACCTATATGAAAAACAGGACTGAATTTTCCTGATTGTTACCAGGCGTAGTTGTGGAGCACGTCCATTTTACAAACCGGGTTGCTGAGCATGGCACTCTCTACTTTTCTGAGAGATTCTTCTTTGATGTCCGGAAACATTCCCTTGGACGAAACAATGTTGTTTCCGTGGTCGCCCCAATAGAAAGTAGGAAAGTTCATATTTTCCAGCAGGTATTTTTCCTCTTCCAGCATCTGAAGCGGTGTGGCCTGAATGAATCGGCCGGACCGGATCTCTTCCTCCAGTTCGGTACCGGGCTGTACAGTCAAAGCCATGGGGGCAATTTCTTCAGGCTTGAGAATGTTGAGCAGTTCAACTGTTTTCTCGATATGCTCCTGAGAGCGGTCTTTTCCACCCATGCCGAAGATAAATGATGCCAATACCTCGATGCCCGCTTCCTTGGCTTTAGTCATGCCTTCGATGGCCTGCTCCGGGGTCAGCCCTTTTTTGACCCGCTCAAGGATGACCGGATCGCCTGATTCCAAACCTGTGTAGGCCTTGGTCAGACCTGCGGCCTTCAACGCCTTGAGATCTTCAATGGACTTGCGTCTGAAATCATTCAGCCCGGCATACAGGGAGACCTTCTCACATTCAGGAAAAGTCTCCTTAACCTTGGTGATGATCTTGAGCAGCAAGTCGGTTTTCAAGGCCAGCACATTGCCGTCAACGAGAAAAACAGACTTAACATTGCGGTAGAAACGTCTTGATTCTTCAATATCCTGAAAAATGTCCTCAATAGACCTGATGCTGAACCGTTTATCGCGGAACATGTTGCAGAAGGTGCATTTATTATGGGTACATCCGAGGGTGGTCTGAATCAGCAGACTGTCCCACTCTATCCACGGACGGTATACTTTTCCTTCAAAACGCATTTTACTAACCTCTATTTTTAGTTGGAAAACCGGGCCAGCAGGTCTTCAATCACATCCACCACTTCAGCACATTTCCGGGCATTCATGGCATCGGGATGGGGCGAAGAAAATCGGCCTGAATCATTATCAAAGTATTTACCGGAAGCATCTGCAAACTCATCAGAGAGCGCGGCCCGGCAGAGAATATCCGCACCGATACGCAGATCACCGCCGTTTACTCCGTAAGCTTCCTTGACCATCTTGCTGCCCAGCATGGAAGCAGGATTCACCGCCACAACCACCGGGCCTTCAGAGCCGAGGGTTTCGGCGGCCATGGCTGCGGACCACATGGTGATTGCGAGCTTGGACTGGGCATAAACAATACCATCGGGCTGGCTGCTGACGGAGGCCAGATCATGTGCAACCAGCGGAGCCTGTGCCGCAGAAGAAAGGTTGACCACCCGGCCGGAAGTTCTGAGCAGCGGCAGCAGCTTTTTAGTCAGCAGGTAAGGGGCGATGGTATTAACCACGAAACGTACATCAAGGCTGTCCGGGGAAGCTGTTGCGGAAACACGATAAACCCCGGCATTGTTGATCAGCGCGTCCAGCTTGTCGTGTTTGGCAGCAACTTCATCAGCCAGCCTTCCCGCTTCTGCGATAATTGAGAGATCAGCAACATAGCTTTCGATATTCCCGCTTCCGGCAATGGAAGAAAGATCGCTGACGACCTTTGCCAGTTTTGTCTTATTGCGCCCATGCAGCAGAACCTTATGCCCCTGCTCAAGAAGCATCCTTGCTGTTACGAGGCCGATGCCGTCAGTTGAACCTGTTATGAGGATAGTTTTCTGCATGGTTTCATTTTCATACTTCACTACAAAATCTCCCTTAAAACTTTGCTTAGTTGCAAGACACGGGCGGTGAAATAATGTTAGCCTGTGTACCCGCCATGCCTGATAGTTCGTTCTTTGTTGGTAAGTGCTTCAAGCACTGTATGGAGAAGATATGGCGTACCCACAAAACACACAAGTAGGCAAAAAATAATTACGTAGTATGAAAAAGTAGACAATTGTGGCAGATTAGGGAGTTATAAGCTAATATTTTTTTTTACAGCTAAAAGACAGACACCAAAAACAGATTTATCCAGACAATCTAAAACATTTGTCTGATGCGGCCCGGACCGGAATTCTCTATTTTAATTAATCTTATTTTTAATTCCACATGGGGCGTGTCCGCTTCAGCAAAATATAACCAACGAGGTAAAAAACATGCTTAATTTCAAAGTAAACGAAGAACTCTGCATCCGCTGCGGCAAATGCATCACCGATTGTCCGCCCATGTGCATTTCCATGCAGGAAGGCGACTTTCCGGTAATTCAGGACGAAGGGAAATGTATGCGCTGCCAGCACTGTCTGGCTATCTGTCCCACCGGGGCCATTTCCATTATGGGTGCGGCCCCGTCAGACTCCATTGAACTGCAGTACGAGCTGCCCACCGCCCATTCCATGGAAGCACTTATCAAAGGCCGCCGCTCCATCCGCAAGTACAAAAAGAAAGCCCTTGACGACAAAACCATCACCAAACTGCTGGAAACAGCATTTCATGCTCCCACCGGGGTTAATGCACAAGGCGTGTTCTTCACCGCCACAGCTACCGCCGAAGCAACCGAAGAGCTGCGCAAGGAAATTTACACCAAACTCGATGCAATGCTTGCCAAGGGCGGATATGATGAAAAAGACCTGCGCTATATTTATATGAACATGGCCAACAAAGCCTTCAAAGAACATGATATGGACATCATCCTGCGCGGTGCCCCGCATATCCTCATTGCCAGTGCGCCCAAAACCGTTCCCCTGCCCAAAGAAGATTGCATTATCGCCCTGACCACCTTCGACCTGCTGGCCCAGACCATGGGCGTCGGCACCCTCTGGGACGGCATGCTCAAATGGTGCGTGAATGACTTCTTCCCGGAACTGGCCGCAAAGCTCGGCGTACCCGAAGATCACGAAATCGGCTACACCATGGTATTCGGCCGTCCTGCAGTACAATACCATCGTACTGTTCAGCGCACCCCGAAAATTAATCTTGTCAAATAACCTGATTTCAAAGCCAATTAATCAGAAAAGCGAAGGATTCCCCGTAATCCTTCGCTTTTTTATTAATGAAAGCCCTCTTGCAGCACCACCGTTCCAGTGCTATCAAACGCACCAAGCGAGCACCCAAAACAAGAGGCAAATATGGATTATATAGAATATATTGACCGCAAAACCGGAAACCTTCTTCGAGAGACCGTGCCGGGAGAACAATGGCTCAAATGGCTTTATCACAACCCATTGGGCAAACTGGCCCTGCACTCCGTTGTTAAGAAGAAACTTATCTCCGAATGGTACGGCCGAAAAATGGACAGCCCGGAATCATGCGCAAAAATCACCGGATTCGTTAAAGATCTGGGGATCGATATGAGTGAAGCCATCCGCCCGATGGAAGACTATGCTTCATTCAACGATTTTTTCATCCGTGAACTGAAAGCGGAAGCAAGACCGATTGACAACACTCCCGGCTCCGTAGTTTCCCCTGCGGACGGTAAAGTACTGGCCTTCAAAAATATGGAGAGACTGGACTCGTTCTTTGTAAAAGGACAATCCTTCTCCCTTGATGATTTTTTACAAAACCGACACCTCAGCGAAAAATACAATGGCGGTTCACTGCTTATTTTCCGTCTGGCCCCGGTGGATTACCATCGATTTCATTTCCCTGCGGACGGACAGATCTCCGCCTCCACTCAGATCAACGGTGAATACTACTCTGTTTCCCCTTATGCGGTCAGAAATATGCTCCGCGTGTACTGGGAGAACAAACGGGAATACAGCACTCTGAAAACAGACACAGCCGGCGACATCCTGCTTTGCGAAGTGGGCGCAACCATGGTCGGTTCCATTATCCAGAGCTACACACCAGACAGCATGATCCATAAAGGTCAGGAAAAAGGTTTGTTCAAATTCGGCGGATCAACAGTTATCATGCTGCTTGAAAAGGGAAAAACGAAGATTGACGAAGACATCCTGCAGAACACTGCGAACGGATTTGAGACCAGTATAAAAATGGGGCAACCAATAGCTGCATCCTGCATCGAGCTCTGATAACCAAAAGTGAAGAATTGTTTTACAGAGAACATTTCTTCACTTTTTTGAAACGTTAAAACATACATACATTCATGTTTTATAAGTTTATTACAATCAGCAGTAGAATTTAATAAATACTTCACTTTCAGTTTGATATATTATAACTATATACACATCAAACAGGGTGTTTACACCCAACCGACTGTAATACTATAAAAAAACAACATATAGCTTTTAATTTTATTTCACTGATCCGGGGAGGGAGTCTGTGAAACGTATCTTTGCCAAAATCTACGGGGTGTTATGCTCCCTATTCTTTTTCTTCTCATATAAAATGAGACCCGCTGCCGTCCCGCATCCCATCTGCAATTGCCGGGAGAATATCGCCTGTCCTACCCCGCTTAAGGGCGAAAACAGTTTTACGGTGCGCGACATGTCCTTTTCCCTCCACCAATGCCGCATGTGCGGGGGGATTTCCGGGTGCCCGCAAAATGAATTCAGAAAATTCCTTTCCACAGCCTCGCAAGAGGAAATGGAAATGATTCTGGGGTCATTTTATAGCCGAATGCAAAGCCCCGTTTAGGTCTATGAAAATTCAACTATCGAGTGTTACGCAATTCCCCAAAAAACAAGACCGAAACTAAAAAAATCGTTTTATAAACTTTTTTTAGAACTTTTCTTTTAATTATATTTCTTTTATGTATGTAGTGCCGATCCGGCATTATTTCGCAGATAAAAGAACTGAAGGACATCGACAAACATGGCTTACAACAGCAATAAATATAAACTTTACTTAACCTTATCCATACTCGTACTTCTCGCGGTCATTACCAGCGTGGTGATCAGTTTTGCTTTTCTGAAGACCCTTTTTGCCACTTCGGAAATAATCAACTCAATCATCCTTGCCGTATTTATCGGCAGCATGATCACGGCTTTCCGCTACATTCTTTCAGTGCGCAAAGACATGCAGCTTTTCGCCGAATTCACCGACTGGTGCGAACACCCGGAAGAAAGCTCCTTTGAACTGGAAGACCTGAACAAAGGCCTGCTCGGAAACGTGCTTGTTTCCATCGGCTGTTCCATCAAGGAAAACGGCATCCTGATCGTTAAATCGTCCAGTGACAGCCGTTCCATTATAGAAAGCCTTGAACAAAATTTTTCTTCCCGCTCATCGCTGATCTCATTTCTGGGTGGATTCCTTGTATTACTGGGACTTATGGGAACCTTCCTCGGTCTTACCCTGACCCTGCAATCCATGGGTGAAATCCTTTCCACCCTTGCCGGAGGGCTGACAGATTCCAGCGACACCTCCATCATGCAGGTCATGATTCAGCTTATTGTCGAGCTTAAAAACCCCATGGCCGGAATGGGTACCGCATTCTCCACATCATTGTTCGGTCTTGCAGGCAGTGCGGTTGTCGGAGTCCTGTCCATTTTATTGAGCCGCATGCATGACCAGCTCAAGCAAAGAGTTGAGAACTGGCTCAATGAAAAGACCGAATACTCCGCAGGCAAATCCGGTACCTCCGGAGCTGCTGTTTCCGCTGACCAAGATCTGGGCAGCCAGATGGCTGCAATTTCCGCACAGCTGGAGAAGAACAACGAAGCTTTGCTTGAGTCCCTTGAAAACACGAACAAATTCCTACTGAAACTGACCCTGCTCCAGCAACGTTCAGCAGAGGCGATTAATACTGTTCAGGACCAGTCCCTTGAAACCACCAAGGAAATCGGCCTTGGTAACGAATTGACAGGAAGACTGATCAAAGAATCGCGCCAGATGGTCACTGCTTTGGAAAAAAGCATTGAAACCATGAATTCCGTGAATGGAAAACAGCTTAAGAATTAATTCAGGCTGTTATTATTATAGGTTGGGTGAAAATATGTCAGGGCAGATGATTAAAAGATTCGGAAAAGTTTGCGTGCTATGTGCACTGCTGACATTTCAAGGTAATGTATGTTTCGCGGAACCCTCCACAGAAGGCACTCCTCCCCAGCCTAACGTGGAAAAATCCGCAGAGACAGTCAATCTTTCCGGTCTGGAAAATGAAGAGCAAAAGTATAAGAGTGCGGAAGATATTGAAAACTTCAAACCCAGAGTCATTGAGATCGACGATCCGGGCGAGAAAGGTTCTTCACTGCAGAAAAGCACTCCAGGTGAGAGCAACAGCACAGCCCTGACTCTTTACCATGCCTGTGAGCTGGCCATCAGCGGACATCCGCTGGTTGCGTCTTCGCGCTACTCCATGCTTGAGAAAAACGCTGAATACGGTATGTCCCGCAGTGTATATATGCCACGCATAGACTTCACCGCGCAGGCCGGACCCTCGCATAACTTGGATACCGACACCACAAGCTACGGCCAGTCCGCAGTTGAAATGACCCAGACCCTGTACAACTTCGGCGGGCTGGATGCCAGTGTGGACAGCGCCAAGCTTAAAGCTGAAGGCGCAAAATACCGTCTGGCCAGAACTCAGGAAGACATCGCCGCCCTGACCATCAACTCCTACCTGAGTGTCATGCAGGCTCAGGAAACCCTTGAGGTCTACAACAACACTCTGGATTTTTACCAGAAACTACTGACAACTTTCTGGGAACGCTACAACGCGGGAATCTCCTCCAAGGCCGATGCCCGCAAGGTGGAAGTTTCCCTGCGCTCAACAGAATCGCAGGTAACGGTTCAGCAGCAGCAGCTGAAAACCGCACGACTGATGCTTGAAAACATCATCAAGCAGCCGGTCAATAGAGTGGATACGGATATTCCCATGAATAAGATGACAATATCCGATACGCTTGAAGGTGCCTACGAAATCGCCAAGGTCAACAACGTCAATCTCAAAGCCTACGATGCTGAAATTCAATCCCAGCAACAGGCTGTTGCAACTGTTGAGTCAGACTACTACCCCTCTTTCGGGTACCGGTTGCAGGCCAAAAGCGAATTTAAAGAATATGACGGCTACGAGAATGCCCTCGACGGCCAGTTGACCGTCAACTGGAACCTCTTCAACGGTTACGCCACTGATGAAAGCGTAAAGAAGGAAGAAGCGGTTCTCAAACGGCTGATCGCCACCAAGGAAGCAACGGAACTGGAAGTACAGAACATCCTTTCCGACGCTTTCAATGCCTATAAATCCTCAGAAAAAGAGTTTGAACTTGCCCGGGACGCTTATGACGCCAGTATCAATCTCATGAGCCTCTACCTGAGTGAATTCGATCTTGGTATCCGCACCCTGCTGGACCTGATTACCGCAAGGGAAGGCCAGACCAGTGCGGCTGTGCGTGAAGTAAACGCCCGCTATTCCAGAATACGGGCATCTCTTAATATTTTTCTCGAACAGGGACGACTGCCCGAAGTACTGGGTCTGCCCCTTGACGAAACTCCTTTTGAAACCAGCAATCCCCTCTACTCCGCTAAAGGTAACTAATTATGGCTGACGCAACAAAAGTTTCCCCATCGACAGTATATAGCGTTCAGGGCTCCCCGGACGATTACCGTTATGTTCTCAAAGGCGCAGACCTTGTTCTGGTCCACAAAGAGACCAATGAAGAACAGACCTTCCTCTTTGTGGGTAACATCATGAGCCTTGACGGAAAGGTCAACATGGAGTTCTCCGATGGAAACGCCCTTGAATCACAGGACATCTTCAATCGCTCCGAAATGCTGGACATGGACAAGCAGGATGAAGAAGCCCCCGAATGGGAAGCCGTTACCGATGAGGGCACCCCTTCCGAAACGGAAGGCAACTCTGAAGAAGGAAACCTCGTAGAAGGACAGCTTGAGCCTATCCAGACCGCTCAGGCCGCGCTCATGACTGACCCCACTGATGATATTCTCAAAAGCCAGCAGCGCATGTTCGATGATATTGAAAAATTCGCCGAACAGAACAGCCTTTCCAGTACTCCTGATCAGACTGAACCAATCGCAACGAAAGAGATTGATCAGCCAGAACCAGATGATCCGGAGCCGGATCCAGATCCAGTTGAACCAGAACCGGAACCGGAACCGACCGACCCAGCCAACACCGCCAATGCCAACAACGAAAATAGCGGCAAGGTGACGATTGCCCTTTCACAGGAATCTGAATCCGGCATTGAAACAGCTGAAAGCACTGCTGCCGACCCTGTATATGAAGATGACGGCATCACCAATAAAACCGACCTCAAAATCGTCGGTACTGCTGATCCCGGAACTGTGCTAAACATTTATACAGTCGGTTCCGACTCTCCTATCGGACAGGCCACCGCTGATGCTGACGGCAATTATGAAATAACCGTTACTGGAGCTGCCGAAGGCGAACACGAATATTTTGCCCAGATAGCTGAGGGCAATGCAGATACTGCTCCCAAATCAAGCACTTTAAAAGTTGAAGTAGATACTACTAATCCGACACTTAACGGTGATGCAACAGTAGACTCAACTTCTAAAACCCTTTTTGCGCAGGACGCAGGAAAAATTTATACCAATGATGACCGCCCCCTGCTGGAAGGTTCCGGTGAAAAAGACACCATTCTGACCATCACCTATACGGGAACGGACAGTGCCGGTAATGCTGTAAGCGGCACCCTTGATCCAGTTACAGTAAACAGCTCCGGCAACTGGAGTGTACGTTTTCCTGAAGACAATGAAGGCAACGGCCTAAATGACGGGACCTACAACTTCACCATTACCGGGGAAGATGACGCAGGTAACGATCTCGCTACTAGTGAAACTATTCAGAATGTAGTGGTCAAAACCGGCTTTTCAACAGGTGCGACCATTACCATGAATGATGAGTCCAACAGCAGAGGTATCGGTGTAGACCCGCTGAACGAAGACCACATCACTAATGCAGAAGAACTGAACCTGACTATCGACAATATCAGTGGTGAAGCCCGGGAAGTCGTCGTCATGCTGGCAACAGCCAACGGCGGGACTGTTGACCTTGGCCCGGCTACATATGATGCAGCCAACGATGTCTGGACCTACACCGTAGCCAACTCAGACATTCCGAATAATATCGATTACAAATTCATGGTCAAAGCCACTGACATGGCTGGCAATGAGACATCAACCAGTGCCAGCCTGACCGTATCCATCGACCGCGAAGCCCCCACAAACGGGCTGACCATTGATCTTGATGCGGACAGCGATTCCACAGCCGACGGCGCACGTCTCGGAACCACCGAAGACAACTACACCCACGGCGCCGAAGCCGGCAACGCATCCGGTATTGATGAAGGTAATTTAAAGATTACAGGGACAAACGCAGGCAATCAGGGACTTGTTAACCTCTACCTTGTCAATGCGGACGGGAAATATATTGATGAGAACGGAGTTGTTACGGACAATCCCGTTCCCATCAACGCCACCCCTATTGCTGCCGAAACCGACGGCAGCTGGTCCTATGATGAGTTCGATGCCAGCAGCTACGGTACCAACGGTGCGGAAAAAGTTTATTTTCGTGCGGAAATCACTGATACAGCAGGCAACATCGAACACGCCAACCTGACTGTCACAGTAGACAACGAAGACCCGGACAAATCCACTATTACTGCCGAAAACGCTTATGTAGGCAGCCATGAAACAGTGGTCGCGGGTGAAAGTGTCACCCTCACAGGTGTCATCAAGGAAGGTGGCGATGATGTAATCGTAACTCTTTACCAGTGCGATGAACTGGGCAATATTCTAAAAGATGCCCAAGGCAATGAGATTGGTGAAATAAGCCACAGCAAACTGGGCAGCAGCGGTGTTCAGATAGTGGACAACCATGACGGCACATACACATGGACTTATGCTGTGTCCGGCCTGACCCACGAAGAGGTGCGCTCTTACTACGTTAAAGTGGAGGACGCCGCAGGCAACACCTCAGAGTCAAAGGTATTCACTTTTGAATCAGATTTGCAGACAGCCAAGCCAGTCATCACTCTGGACAGCACTACAGATACCGGAACCGACGGTGATTACATCACTGATTTCGAGGATACCGAAGGACAGGTGGTAAACCTGAAAATCAGCGGTGATGTCGATGCAACTTTCAAGGTTTACATGGTCTCAAACGACGGGACTATCTTAAAGGAAATCGTTCTTGCCAATGGTGATGCGATAAAAGACGGAAGCGTTGTTCCTGTTGCCGCCAGTGATTACTTCAATGATGGCACAGAAAACGCGATCCAGTTCATTGCCGTAGCCACAGATAATGCAGGGAACACTGCAACCTCCGATATTTACACAGTGCTTCTTGATGACGAAGCTCCGGAAATGCCTACAGACGGTGCCATTGAACTCATTACCGATACCAATGACACAATAATTTCAACTACAGCGACCACGGATTATCGCGACAAAACATTTACCAATGCCAAAACCCTGACCCTGAGCGGTTCTTTTGATGACGGCATTGACCTTAGCGGCTTCACCAATGCACCTACTGTCAGTGCTCCCGTGGTGCGTATCTATGACAGTGCTTCCGGAACCAAGACTCTGGTGGACACCGTTACCGCAACCAAGACAGCCAATGGGTTCGACTGGGAATACACCATCGGTAACACTGCAAACGCTAACAACTACATTTCAGACGGCGACCACAAATTCAGCATTGAAGTTGAAGATGCCGCTGGAAACATCACTGTTTTTCCTGCAAATGATGACACTGTGGATATTCATGTCGACCGTACCGCGCCGGAAATCACAGCCGTCCTTGCCGATGACGCAGGTGGTGACAGCATGGACACCGGCCTCTCCGGTGATGACTGGATTACCAATGTTGATAACGGTCTCAAAATTGATGTCACAATCACTGAAGATGACCCTAAAAGCATCAGCATTGTCTTGAATGGACAGACATACACTCGCCCCCTCACCACGCAGGAAATCAATGACGGGAAGGCTACCATTGATCTTGCCAATCCCGACGGAAACAGCTCTACGACCCTAAATATCGGAGCCGATACTTCCAACACAATCAAAATAACTGTGGAAGATGAAGCGGGCAACGTAAGTAACACAATATCCGAGTCACTCGTCATCGACACCACGGATCCCACCGGGGACATTAAACTCAATGACGATGATAATGCCGGTGATAAAAACGATACCATCACCACTATCCTCAACCCCACTCTGGAGGGTAAAACCGAATCCGGAGCGAAAGTGGAACTCAAGATTCTCGAATATGATGCCAACGACAACCTGATATCTACCATTAATGCAGATGGGACGATAACTGAGAATGGCGGTGTAACATATTCGGCAACAGTTTACGCTGATGCAAATACCGGCGACTGGGAGGTAACCCCGCCCAACCTTTCCCCCGGAAACTACAAAGTAGTGGCCATAGTCACTGACGTAGCAGGAAATACGCAACTGATTGAAATGAGCCCGAATACGGATCTGGTCATTGCGCCCAGACCGGACGCGCCAACCGTTTCACTGGTCAATGACAGTACCCCTCTGTTCTTCGATGCAGCGGACACAACAGACGATGGCACCACAAAATTTGATGACGCCAGTTTCACGGTCCATAAAAGTACCGGAACATACATTACCATGACCTACTGGAAGCTTGACAGTAACGGTCAGAAAGAAGGTAGCGGAACCACCCTTGTTTTCAACGATCAGGCAGATATTAACGCAACACAATTCAATACCGACTCACTGATTGCAAATGGCAACGGCCTTCCCGACGGAACCTATACTTTTGAGTTTACTGCTACAGATGAAGCTTCCGATATATCCAGTACGACGACTATATCGCAGCCCATTACCATCGATCAAACCGATCCTGATGTTACAATAAGCAAGATTCAAAACGGCGAAACAGACATCACTGCAGACAACGGCGTCTACCTGACAAATACTGACGACCCGAAAATCACCATCACGACTGAAGCCGACAGCAAAGTCCAGATGATCGTCTTCAAGGAAGGGGATGCCGGATACAACGTTGCTGACCTCAGCGATTCGAACAATCTGGAAAGTTTCGTCACGGCCAATCTTGCAACCCTCAAGGCCAACTCTGCGAGCTTCAACGATGGGACATGGACAGCCTATCCGTCCTTTGACTCAAATCCGGAAGAGACCAACTATAAGGTAGTCATTGTTGCTGAAGATAAAGCCGGAAACCTTTCCGCGCAGGTTGTTGAATTTCATCATGACAATCAACCGCCGGCAACTCCGGAAATCGAAATATACAAAGACAATGGGTCAAGATTGACTGACGGACATACTTATGAAGATGGTACAACCTTACAAAGTACAAACGACCTGACTCCGCTGCTGAAAGGTAAGCTGGATGATGCCGCAGGTGTAACCACCAGAATCACCATCGTTGATACCGATGGGAATTCCAAAGTGCTGGAAGCCTCGGATTTAGCTATCGATAGTCAGGGTTACTGGTCATACGATATCGGTTCTGATCCGGAATACTCGCACATTCGCGGCGGAACCTACACCGCCACTATCACCAGCACGGATGAAGCGGGCAACAGCGTCAGCGACTCAACCAAGTTTTACATTGAGCAGGACCTGGTTTCAAAGCCCACTCTCGGACTGGACACCGACCAGTATACCGGGGAAACAGACGAAGCCACCAACACAACCTACGTCAGTGTCCCGGTTCTCGCTGCCAGAGATGATACTCCGGACAATCCCATGCTGACTCTGGAAGGAACCGCCATTGCCTACAGCACTGTCGATCTCTACGATATTGACGGTACCAAGATTAATGTGAACCCTATCGCCGTTCTCGCAGACGGCAGCTGGAGCTATACATTTACCACCAACCCGGATGATACTGAACCGCACCAGTATTATGTAAAGTGCGAGGAAAAACAGTCCACAACCTTCACTCTGGTAGTTGATAACGGCATAGAAGACCCCAAAATCAATCTTGGCAACGATACCAGTGAAAATGAAAATGTAACCAATAATGACTGGGTTACTTCAGATCCGACACTGACCGGAGATGTTGAAAAAGGTTCCGAAGTCAGCATTGAGGCTACCCGTGTTTACGAACTGACAGCCGATGGAGACGACTATACTTATGTAAAAGACGGTGCCACCGTTCGAATTGCGAAAACCAGCGTCACTGACGACAACAGCACAACCAAGGACAGCAAAACCTATCTTGTATCCGATGATCCCGCTGATGTTGAGACCTACACAGTCTCGGGCGATAACACCTCGGACGGCAGTTACAGTACCAACATCATCAACCTCAGTGATAACAGCAAGCTTGAAGACGGCCAGTACCTGATTAACGTAACCACGAAAGATAAGGCCGGAAACGTAAGTTCCGCTGAAGCTGACCATGTTCTTGAGCTGGATACTTCAACCGATGTCCCCACTCTGGAACTGGATTCGGGCAGTGACTCATTCTTTGCCCAGACCACACAGCTTGATGGAATAAATGTATATGCAGACCTGCCGTCTGACTATCAGGCTAAACTGGCAACTTTCCAGACAGACGCACTGACCAGCGACTCCACCCCGACCTTGAAAGGTACAGCAGAACCCGGAGCGTCCATAAAAATAACCATTATTTCCGGTGGCAGTCCCAATACATTCACCACCACGGCGGATGAGACTACCGGAGAGTGGGACTATACCTTAAAGAGCGGCGAAGCTCTGGATGACGGCACGCACACCATAACAGTTACCGCCACAGACGCAGCAGGAAACGACGCAAGTAATATCGCCAATGAAACAATAGAGCTGAAGGTAGACAGCAGCCTTACCACAAACGCGGACATTGCCGTTGCCAACGGAACTGTCGGCCACGACGGAGGAGACAGCCAGCCGGACACTTTCTATACTAATGAAACAGACGCAACACTTGTCCTGCGAGGAGAAAGCGGCGCAGCTTACGTTCTCTACTGCTACGACGAGGATGAGGACAAGTACGTCAAGGTTGACTCGGGTACAATGGCTTCCAACACCACGTATACCGTTCAGTCAACAGACTACCCCGACAATACCCTTGTCACTGAAAACGGTACGGTTCGCATTAATGACGGAGCTCATCAGCTTGAATACAAGCTGGTAACAGTTGACGAAGCAGGCAATGCCCAGACTTCCGACTACACTGTCGACGTTGATACTGCCGACCCATTGCCGGGCACACAACTCACTTATCATACCGATGGAGAGTATAAAACTGTCAATATCGACTACGATCCTAACGACTCGGACTCCCGGACACTCGATATTTCAACCAACGACAATAAAACAGGTTTCACAATTCAGACAGCGGCCGACACTTCAAGGGTACAGCTGATTCGTCCTGACGGAAGCAGCAGATTCTTCGATGTAAACAGTGCCGGACTTGCAACTATTGTTCTCATTGATTCACTGGATAAAGGACTGGATGACGGAGACTTGAGCTACACCCTTAAGTTCTACGATGATGTAAATAACCAGTCTGACGAACACAATGTAACAGTTAACCTGAATGTTGACACCGACCCCGCAACTGTTGACATCGACCTCGACGGTGATTCTGACCGCGGTTTTAATGCAAGTGATGATCTCACCAGCGGAGAAGTGTTCAGGTTCACGGGTGAATTTGCAGGCGAATTCAACGAAGATGGAGACCCTGATTTTAGCAACATCGGCTACAAAATCACTATTTCGGGTCCGGACGGGACATATGAGTACACTCATACTGCCGGTGCAGATGGGGCAGATGATCCATCCAACACTTCCTACATTAAAAACATAAGCGTCATTGGAACCGATGATGACAGCGGGAACAAGGCTGGAGAGTACTCTTTTGAAATCCATGACCCTGAGCACAATCTGGCCAACGGGAACTATACTGTATCCATAGAAGCCACTGACGAAGCAGGAAACACCTCTCTTGCTTCATCAACTGAATTTGAGCTTTACAATGACGACAATATGAAAGCCCCGAGCATCACAGCCAGCTACATAGGTAACAACCTCACTGAATACAAAATGCAAAACTTCGGTGATTATGATGATGGCGACAAATATGAAATAATAGTTCACCATACTGACGGAGGCAGCAGTGATCCTAAGAGTTCTCCTCTGGACTCGACCAGACCGGAGTTTTATCACAAAGCTGCAACTGATGATGAATATATTGAAGTAAAGGTTGTTGATGAGGCAGGAAACGAATCAAAATCCTACTTCCATGACCTTGATGACACAGATCTGGACTACACTGCTGATTTTGATGACAAGCTGGATATTGATTCGTACACAGTTGAACTGACTAATACTACCGATAACAGCTCATACACACTCAATACTGATAGCTGGCAGTCCAGCTTTGCCCAATCTTTGACAGACGGCAATTACACCTTAAAAATCACTGGTCAAAATGATGTAACCGGTGCTGTTGCCGAAGCTGAAAAAACTTTCAATTTCACATTAGGTGATATCACAACAACGACTAACCAGACTGAAATCTTCACTGCTGCAAGTGATAGTGATCAGGATTTCAATGGGATAAAAGAAGGCTCCGGTGGAGACTCCACCGAAAACTCCACAGGAGAAGGTATCAGCGTTCACATTGAACAGAACGAAATTACCTTTGAAGTTTTTGACCCTGCATAAACAGATCCAAGTTTTACGAGGAAAGAATATAAATGTCTGCTGATAGCGGCCCTCCGTGGCCGGGTTTTGTTGATGCGCTTTCTACCGTGCTAATGATGATGGTGTTCTTCACCCTGCTCATGGTGCTGGTAACAGGTACGCTCTCATACATTGTCGCGCTTAAGGAAGTTACTCCCGGTGCCGCCACATCCACCGAACAGGTGGAGACCAAGGTGGCTGCGGCGCAGGACCTTTCTTTTATGGAAAAACCTTCTTCCATGGACCAGCTGGCAGCAGCCATGTCCCAGAGCGCAGCACTGGAAAAAGAAGACCTTGTATCATCTCCTCCTCCGCAGCGTTTTGACATCAAAGAATTTGAGCGTGAAAAAGAGATGCTTCAAAAGCGGGTCGCCCTTGCGGAAAGTGCTGCATGGACCGCTCATTTGGAACTCCAGAAATTAAAGGAAGAACAGCAGAAAATTCAATCTGAACAGGACCCCAAACTGGCTGAAAAGCTTAAGGATGCCCTTGAAAAAATCAAGCGTCTTGAAGCTTCCGGTGCGGAGGAAAAGAAAGTTCAGACAGAAGATGAGTACGTTCCGCCGCCGTTCATTACCAAACTGGTGAAAGGCATGAACAACAGGCACCGGGTAATCATTCTCTACAACAAGCTTACCAGCACCCTTGAAGAAAAAACCCAGTCCGAACTGCTGGCATGGATCAAACAAAATGAATCCGTCGTCATGCAGAAAGGTCTGCTGCTTACTGCTACTCTCAACCACGAGAGCGTTTCATCCAGCATGGCCAACTCCGTATCCTTTAAAAGACTTTACGGGTTGATCAAGTTTGTGAACGAACAGGCCAACATTCCCAAGAGCAAAATTAAGTTCCGGGCCTTGAATGAAGGCGTGCCCGGTACAAACCAGGTTGTGGTCAGCATCGGAAGCAGCTTCACAAAATCGGCTAAAAGTACGGATTTGAATATTTCCGTTAAGAAATAAGGGGTTGGATTTGGATACTAATAAAAAAGCCCCTGCCGCCCCGGCCGAAAATCAGGATTCGGCCAAAACAGATACCATTGACACCAGAGGTGCACGCAATTCAAAGAAGAACGGTTCCGAAAAAGAAAACTTCGAACCGCAGGATAATATCGGCCTTTTCACTCCTGATGAGGGAGAAAAAGGAGCTTCCATAACCTCCTGCCTAAAAAAAATAGCCGATAAGTACGGAATCGTTGTAACCGGAAGCTCGCTGCAACTGGGTAGTTCATCCCCCATTAATGAATACCTGCGTCTGCAGGCGGATAACATGGGTATGGAGCTGGCACTTAAACCGCTTCCGCTCCGCATTGAAGATGATATGCTTCCGCTCGTAGTACAATACACTGACGGAAGTTTCGCCATTCTGGAAGAAAAAGTCGGCAGACGGCTGACCCTCTGGAACGGGAATCAGGAAATCATCCGCAACAAAAAGTCCGATTTTTCCGAATTCAAAGACTGGTCCTGCTCTCTTAAACCTATCTTTGAAACCGACAGGGTTCCTTTCTTAAGCTCCATGTGGTTTATGGGCCAGATCGGCAAGATGTGGCCCATGTATTCACAGGTTATTCTGGCCACAGTGCTCATTCACTGCTTTACTCTGGTCATTCCCCTGCTGATGGGTATTTTTTATGACCGCATCCTGCCCAACCTTGCGGAAAACTCGCTGCGGGTGCTGGTCACCGGGGCTATCATAGTACTGGCCTTTGACTACATCCTAAAAAACGTACGCACCTCCCTTGTGGAAAAAGCCGCCCTGCGTGTGGAACAGGACGCTGAACCGCAACTGCTTTCGCTGTTTCTGGATACAACCTACGCCAAGCTGCCTATTTCTGCCGGACATCTGGCCCATGCTGTACAGGAATTCTCGCGTATCAAATCCCTGTTCACCACCCAACTGGTGGTCGGTTCCATTGACTTTTTCTTTTTATTTTTCTTCCTGTTCATCATCTATCTGAACAGCGGGATGCTCTTTATGGTCCCGGCGGTCACATCATTTCTTGTACTCATTGTGGCCATTGTCTACGGATTTTTCATTGATACCAACGTATCAGCCCAAAGTAAGCTGCAATCACGTAAGACTTCGTTTTTAAATGAAATTTTTAACGGCGTTGAATCCATAAAAATCACCAATGCCGCAAGACTGTTTGTTTCCCGCTGGGCATCAGAGATTGAAAAATCCGGTGAAATGGCCTCAAAATACCGCATTGCCCAGTCCCGCTGCTCCATGACCACGGGTTTTCTGGGGCAGCTCAATTCAGCCGGGCTGCTTATCGTAGCGTTTTTCCTGATTAAAAACGGTGACATGAGCAGCGGCGGACTGTTGGCGACCATGGTCCTTTCCGGACGCTGTATTGCTGTTTCAGCCAGCATGTCCAACCTGATCACCTCCTATCTTTTCGCACGCCGCTCCTACAAGGACCTGTGCAAAATCCTGATGCTGGAAAAAGAAAGTAACGAAACCCGCCAGTTCAAAATACAGCAACTGGGCGGCGGGGTCCGCTTCGATAGTGTTTCCTTCCGCTACCAGCCGGAATCACCATACGCCCTTGAAAACGTATCTTTCGAAACCAGAGCAGGCGAAAAAGTCGGCATCATCGGTCCCATGGGCAGCGGTAAATCCACCCTGCTCAAACTGCTGGCCGGACTGGCCGAACCCGGTGAAGGCCTGATCATGCTGGACGGCCACAACATGGCTCATCTGAATATCGAAAAAGTCCGCGAATTTGTGGGCGTGGTTCCGCAATCCCCGGTTCTTTTCCACGGGACCCTTGAGCTTAACCTGCTCATGGGTTCACGTACTGCCACCCAGAAATCACTGCAGCAGGCCCTGACGATTTCAGGCATCAATAAATTCGTTTCCAAACACCCGCTGGGACTGAAAATGCCCATCCTCGAAGGCGGCAAAAACCTCTCCAGAGGACAACGGCAGGCAATTGCCGTGGCCCGTGCTTTGATAAGCAACCCTCCTCTGCTGCTATTGGATGAACCGACCAGCTCCATGGACTCCACTCAGGAAAGAATGCTCATCAACCAGATCAAGAGCACCATGGCCGATAAATCCATTTTCGTGGTCACCCACCGCCCGCAGATACTTGAGGTGGTGGACCGCATTTTAGTTGTAGATCAGGGACGCATAGTCGCAGACGGACCGCGTGACGAGATCATCCGCAAACTTTCCGGCCCGGCTCCGGCAAAACAGGGGTAGTCATGGGCAAAAACTGGAAAAGCAACCTGCTCTGGTCCTTGGAAAAAAGTCTCGGCAACTTCATTGTGCTGCTGCTCATTCTTGCTTTCATGGCAGTATTTTTAATCTGGGCCCACTCCAGCAAGATAGAAAAGACCGTTCGCGCACAGGGGGTTGTTGAAACAAACCTCACTGATAAAATCGTCGGCCACTTTGAAGGCGGGGTTGTTGAGAAAGTTTTCGTTGAGGAAGGCGATACCGTCCGCAAGGGACAGGAAATTGTAGCCATCGCCAACACCAACATCACTGAAAAGCGCAACAAATCGCTGATCAAAATGAAAAGGCTGCAGGCCAAGCTGAACCGCCTGATTGCAGAAAGCAATGATGATACTGATGAATTTTCTGAGAAAACGACCAGCCCGGAAGAAATGAGCGAAATCCAGTTCGCCCGCATCCGCCGTGACGCCCTTGATGAGAAAATAAACATCCTCAAAACCCAGATTCAGCAATCCAAGGCAGCCCTTTCCGCCAGTGAAAAGCATGTAAAAAACCTGCTTGATGAACAAAAAGTGCTCAAAGAACAGCACGACATGCTGGAACCCATGGTCAAAAAAGGGATCGGCTCGCGGCAGCTGCTGCTGCAGCGCAAGACTGAGCTGGCGAAGATCACTACTGCCATTGCTGAAATTTATAACAAACGGGATGAGTATTCCCTTGAAATCAGGGAACTTGAGCAGCGCATCAATCAGGAAGAGCTTGATTTTTATCGTGACATCCGTGAGGAAATTAACCTTGCCAGCTCCGAACTGAAGGCTGTCCGTGAAGAGCTGAACGCCGCCAATGAGCAGATTGTGCGCAGTGTGATCCGCTCCCCCATTGACGGTACTATCTACAAGCTCAGCGCAAACACAGTGGGCGGTATTGTCCGCTCCGGTGAAGCATTGGCCGAAATCGTGCCTCTTGATGCCACCATCCGCATCGAAGGCAAGGTCCAGCCCAGCGACCGGACCAAAATCTGGAACGGAATGATGGCCAAAATCCGGCCTTCATCATACGAATTTTCCGACCAGACCATGCTCAAAGCCAAGATCGTCAACATCTCGGCCAAGACCTATTTCGATGACCTGACCCGCACCTGGTACTACCGGGTAATTTTCAATACGGTCAAAGAAGACGCGGAAAAAGTTAAAGAATTTCTGCCGGGTATGATCGTTGAAGTAAACATCCTCTCCGGCGAGGAAAGCGTACTCGAATACCTGCTCTCACCGATTACAAGGGGCATGCGCGGAGCCCTCTCTGAACATAACACCCGTTAGGAAACACCAATGCCGAATAAAACAACTAAAACATTGAAACACATATTCTCCATAAAAAATCTGCTGCTTGCCCTGCTGGTAATCGCGCTGGTCGGCGGTGCCTACGAAACGCTGACCTATCTCTGGAAAACCAAAAAAGAAAACATCCATACAGACCTTAAGCAATACCAGCAGGCGGTTGTGGAGAATGAATCCGAACTGCTTTCTTCCCAGCTGGTAAATTACGTTATGCGCGGAAAAGAAATGGCCCGCTCAAGGATTTTCAGAATCGCCATAGACGGCCTTAACGCACCGGACAAAGAAGAGGTTGCCAAGGCACAGGAAGACCTGAAAAACTTTATAAAGGTCTGCGGTTTCTCGGCCGGGCTCCTTTTTGATCCGGACGGAAAAATATTTGCATCCACCGAAGGACCTGAAGAAATTCTTGTTCTTGATTATAAAGAAGCTGTCCAAAGCACCCTGCACAGCCGCACACCTATGTTTTCACCGCTGCGCGGCAAAAACAACGGACTGGTGACCGACCTGTTCATTCCGGTTTATGATGCCTACGCCACCAGCACATCCGAACCTCCGTCCCGCATACTGATGCTTGAAGTGCCCATGACTTCCATTCTGAAAGCATTTTTAGGATCGGAAAGGACTTTCAAATACAAAAGCACCATCCACCTGATCCAGCAGAACGGAAAGACCACTGAAGAAACCGTACTCAGCTACCCGGACAACCTGAAACTTCAGGCCATGAAGGTATCATTCGACGGGGTCAGCGAAGTCCTTTTCGGTGAAAGAACCGCCCTTTCCACGGCCGGAACGGTATACTCTTCAGCCCAGTTCATCCCCGTGGTTAACTGGTGGGTTATGATTGAAACCGACACCGCTGTCACCAACAGGCTTTTCACGGTCTACCAGCAGGAATCCATTATTTACGCAACTTTGACCCTTGCGGCCATGGTCTTCTTCATCCTGACCATCCGCTTTATTGCTTCCACCCGGAAATACCACCGCAAAAGTTCAAGGCTGGAAGAAAAAATCCCTGTTCTGCAAAATGAACTTTCCCTGCTGCGCATTGTAAACAATGCCCTGCCGGAACCGGTCAGCCTGAAAAAAAGTGACAACGGTGCTTTCCTGCACGTCAACAAATCCTTTACGGACTTTACCGGACTGAAAAAGACCGAGGCCCTGAATCTCACCGACAATCAGGTTTTCGACCACAATGAAGCCGAAGCCCTTTCACACGGCGATGAAATGGTCAGCATGTCCAACTCTGCCTACAGCGAAGAGCTTACCCTGTCCCGCGGCGCATCAACCTCCACCCTGCAGGTTACTTTTGTTCCCTGTTCCGTTGAAGAGGACGGTGACTCGATCCTCACCGTCTACCGCGATGTAACATCAGAAAAAAACATCGCAGAACGGGGCATTGAAGTCCGTCAGCAGATCATCAACGCACTTATCAGGGCTGTGGAAAGCGTACCGTTTCTGGACGGGCACACTTCACTCATGCGTAAGCTGGCCCTTGAAATAGCTGAAACCCTGCTGCTCAGTGATGCCGACTGCGCCACAGTGGAAGCGGCAGCCATTCTTTCACAGGTGGGCAAGACCTTTGTTCCCCGCGAAATCATGGAAAAAGAAGGCAAGCTGACCCCGGAAGAAATCAAGGAAACCCAACGATACATCGAACACACCTGCAAAATCATGGAAGGCGTGGAATTCGACCTGCCCATCATCCAGACCATCTGGCAAATGCAGGAAACCCTAGACGGCACGGGCTATCCCAACGGCCTTAAAGGAAAGAGCATTTCCACGCTGGCAAGAATTCTCGGCGTAACCAACACATTCAGCGCGCTGGTCCAGAAACGTTCCTACAGAAAGGCTAAAACCGCCCGTCAGGCTGTGGATATCCTGCAAAGCATGGCTGATAAAAAATACGACAGCACTGTAATTGAAGCTCTCGGTGCGGTTATTGATACGCAGGCCGGTAAAGCTATTCTGCAGGAAAGCCAGGTTGAATTTTAATCCGCAATTTTGATACAGGACCCTATAAGGCATGGAGAAATTCTTCATGCCTTTTTTTATCCAGCCTACAGTTTGTACACACTCATCAATTAATACTTGATCGGTACGTACAATTTTCGCTAAAATAAACGGTCTATCATTGAATTATAATTCTATAACCAGTCAGGATATTTTTATGACCTCAATGCACCTTCGCGCCACTGCCATCATAATTGCGCTGTTTACTTTTTTTCTTGTCTCTCCGGTCATAAGCTCTGCCCAGACCGATTCCAATCCAGCCCCCTCAGCTGAAGCAGCACAGGAAACCACTGAACAGGACAGCACACAGGCTGACACTCTCATCAACCTGCTGCAATACAAAACCGAGCTGGAAAAACAAATAGCGGAAACTAAAAAGCAGATCAAAAAGACCTCCCATCAGGTGGACAAGGATACTCTTTCCGCAAAACTGACCGACCTGAAACTGCAACTCCAGAAGGTTCGCCAGAATTTCGTTAAAGTAGCCACCGGGCTTGATCTGGCCCTGTTCAACGAAGATGCGCAGCAGGATTTTGTCTGGCAGGAAGAAGTGGAAACACTGGTCCGCCCCCTGCTTCAGGAACTGAAGGAAATGACCAAGCGTCCGCGCCAGATCGAACGTCTGAAAAGCCGGGTCGCATACTTTGAAAGCAGACTTCCAAGATCGGAAGAAGCTGTTAAAAATATTGACACCCTGATTGAGGCATCCAAGTCCCAAGTCCTTAAATGGGAACTTGGATTACTGAAAACGGACTTTGAAAAGAGGCGCACCAACATTGAAAACCAGCTTGATGTTGCCCGTTTTGAACTGGGAGAATTGACCAAGGACAAACAGTCCTTTTACGAATCCACCAAAAAAGTCATGGCCGTATTCTTCAAGAGCCGTGGAAAAAATATTCTTTTCGCCATACTGGCCTTTGCCGGGGTGTTCTTCTTTTTCCGCCTTGTGGACC
Source organism: Desulfovibrio sp. JC010 (assembly GCF_010470675.1). Classification (NCBI taxonomy): domain Bacteria; kingdom Pseudomonadati; phylum Thermodesulfobacteriota; class Desulfovibrionia; order Desulfovibrionales; family Desulfovibrionaceae; genus Desulfovibrio; species Desulfovibrio sp. JC010. Next base: position 84,005 of record NZ_VOIQ01000014.1, on the reverse strand, counting down.
GGATATTCAAGAAAAGCTATCCGGCTTTCAAAAGCAAGGAGCGGCCTTTTTACGTCCGCTTGATCGAAGTAATGCTGCTGATCTTCACGGTCATTGCCGCCACATCAGCCTCACTTTTCACCCTGTACATCTCCGGCGACTGGTTCCTGCTCAGCATTGCCATCATCTTTATTCTCGGTGCGCTCTGGACCGCCCGTGAAGGTTTCACCCGTTACTACGAGCAGGTCAAGCTCATTCTCAACCTCGGTTCAGTGCGAGAAAATGAACGGATTATCTACAACGGTGTGCCATGGAAGGTGGACAGGCTGGCTCTTTTCGCCAAGCTGCAAAACCCGGCCCTGAGCCCCAGCCGGATCAGGCTGCCCATCGGCGAGCTGGAAAATGTTATTTCCCGTCCGGTAGGGAGGAACGAACCGTGGTTCCCCTGCATGATTGATGACTGGGTAATCCTCTCCGACGGAACTCGCGGCAAGGTCATCAGCCAGTCCCCGGATATGGTCGAGCTGGTCCAGCGCGGCGGGGCCTATGTGACCTACCAGACCTCGGATTTTCTGGGCCTCAATCCCAAGAACCTGTCCCGCAATTTCCGCCTGAAATCCGTATTCGGCATCGACTACGCCCATCAGGCCGACTGCACTTCCACCATCCTCGCGCAGGCCAAGGAATTCATTGCCGCCAGACTGGAAGAAGACGGCTACACCAAACACGTTCTCAACCTGAACGTGGAATTCGAATCCGCCGCAGCGTCATCGCTTAATCTGGTCATCATTGCCGATTTCCACAGCGATATCGCCGCACTCTACGGAAGACTGAACCGCGCCCTGCAACGCTACAGCGTGGATGCCTGCACCCATTTCGGATGGAATATTCCTTTTGACCAATTGGTTATCCACAAAGCTGAATAATAAACAAGGGGTGTCGTTTGCAACGGCACCCCTTTCCATTTGCCTTTCTCAAATTTTATCTTTAAGGACCACCTCATGTCCAGCCCGCAAAACATTCGCTGCATACTCATAGACGATGAGAGTCCGGCCCTTGATGAGCTGAATTTTCTGCTTTCCGATTTCAATGATATTGATATTATCGGAACGGCAACCTCAGCCAGCAAAGGCATTAAACTTATTGCGGAAAAAAAACCGGATCTTGTTTTCCTCGACATCCAGATGCCCGGCAAAAACGGGTTCCACGTGCTGCATGAACTGATGCAGTTCCCTGATCCGCCATTGGTGGTCTTTGCGACCGCCTATGATGAATACGCTTTGCAGGCATTTGAAGAAAATGCCGTGGATTACATCCTCAAACCCCTTTCCAGTGAAAGACTGGCAAAAAGCATCGAGCGGATTCGCTGTCTGGTCCATGCCAATTGCGAGGAGAAGATGGAGCAGCCGGATATGAACGGCCTGCTCGGCTCCATGGGTATAGGCAGCAGTGTGCTGCGGATTTCAGTGGAAGCAAACGGGCGTATCCTGCTTCTTGAGCCGTCAGATGTGATCCTCTGCCGGGTGGAGGATCGCAAGATCATGATTTACACCCCGAAAGGCATTTTCCCCTGCTATGGAGATAAAACCCTCGATAAACTTGAGGAACGTTTGCAGGGACAACCCTTTTTCCGCACCAACCGGGGCGAAATGGTCAACCTGACCCATGTACGTGATTTTGCGCCGTGGTTTAACGGCAAATATGTGGTAACAATGAAGCATATTGATGAGCAGGAAATAATTATAAGCAAAGGGCGGGTCAAAGATTTCCGCCAGCGTTTAGGATTGGCATGATATGAACCCAGAGACCTTAATTATTACTTTGGCAGAACGTTTCGGCCTTATTGTGGCCGGGGCATTTCTGCTTTTGACCATTACCCCGATCCATAAAATCGGGTTCCGGCAGAGTTCCCCCAAAACCAATATTGCCCTGCAGATTCTTATCTTCGGAATTTGCGGAATACTGGGCACCTACGGCGGCAACTTCGTCTTTCAATCCGTAGCCAACCTGCGCGCCATGGCCGTCATTACCGGGGGGCTGTTCGGCGGACCGCTGGTCGGTCTCGGAGCGGGACTTATCGCCGGAGGACACCGCATCCTTATCGACCTTGGCGGCTTCAGTGCCATTCCCTGCGGCACGGCGACCATGATCGAAGGTTTGGCTGCCGGGATTGTCTCCCTGTATCTGGCAAAAAAAATGGACTGGCGGGCCGCTGCCGGACTGGCATTCGTGGGTGAGATAGTCCATATGATCATGGTCCTCTATCTTTCACATCCTTACGATGAAGCTTTGCAGCTGGTAAAAATAATCGCCATGCCCATGATCGTGCTGAACACCTTCGGCGCGGCACTCTTTGCACAGGTCATCAATATTGTTTTCCGCCACGGAACCAAGCAGGATTCAGTAAAGGCCCAGCACATTCTGGACATTGCCAACCTTACGGTCAGCCATTTGCGCTCAGGACTCACTCTGGAATCGGCTCAGGAAACCGCAAAGATCATCCACGCCCATCTCAGCGCGGCAGCAGTTGCCATTACCGACAACGTCAATGTGCTGGCCCACGTGGGGGCCGGGGCGGATCATCATCTTCCGGGTAAGAAAATACGCACCGAGTCAACGCTGGAAGTACTTGCCGAAGGGGAACCCCTTTTTCTGGAAAGCAGCAGCAAAATCGGTTGTACCCACAAAGGCTGCCCCTTTACCTCAGCTGCGATAATTCCGTTGCACAAAAACGGCGAAGTAGTCGGCACACTCAAACTTTACGGAACCCGCAATAACCAGCTGGACCAGCTCTCATTCGAAATGGCCAAAGGTCTGGCCAACCTCTGCTCCACCCAGTTGGAACTGGAGGAAATCCAGATCAAAGAACAAATGCTGGCCCATGCGGAAATCCGCCGTTTACAGGCCCAGATCAATCCCCATTTCCTGTTCAATTCACTGAATACGGTAACATCATTCTGCCGCACCAATCCGGACCGCGCCCGTGACTTGCTTCTGGAGCTTTCCAAATACCTGCGCAAAAACCTCGACAGCAGCCGCGGCTACGTCCCCCTGCGCGAAGAACTGGCCCAGTTAAACAGTTATCTGGCCATTGAACAGGCCCGCTTCGGAGAACGGGTCAAGCTGGACCTCAATGTGGAAGATGCATGTCAGGAATGGCCCATCCCGCCGCTGATTATCCAGCCGCTGGTGGAAAACAGCGTAAAACATGGACTCATGGGCCGCGAGGAAGGCGGAACCATTACCATCGACATTTATTGCGACAACGAAGAGATGCACGTTTCAATTGACGATGACGGCATAGGCATGAGTCAGGATCAAATTGAAGCTATCTATGCCAAAAAGAAAATCGATTCCCGTGAAGAAGGGATAGGAGTCCGCAACTGTATCCAGCGTATGGAACAGATTTACGGCCCGCAGTACAAGATGGTCATCATCAGTGTGGAAGGCAAAGGAACAACCATAAGTTTCCGGGTTCCCAAGCTGAAAACAGCTGTACAGATGCGTGAGTTTGCCGGGAATGCGGGGTAAAAAATAAAACGGGGCGGTATGGAAAAACATACCGCCCCGCTTTCATAACAAATTAAAAACTGAACCTATACCTGCTTAACAGGTCCATCAAATAACAGATAAGTATTGCTTGATTCAATCCAGTCCAGATGGTTCAACTCAGATTCTCCAGCCCTCTTCGGCACTTCTTTAAGACCAACCAGCTTACAATATTCATCATAAGCCCCTTCTTTTGCCGGATCAATTCTTACTGCCATATCCTCACGACCGGGGATACTGAAGATTTCAGAATCAGGTGCGATCTCTTTAATCCTACCGAAAATTCTATCATAAGAGACTGACATCAATCTATTGGGCTTGAGTCTGATATAGACATGAGCCCCATCAACACAAGTCTTATCCTTAAAAAAATGTTCCAAAACTTTATCTGAGTTAGCTATAGTCAGTTCTGCACGTTCAGTTAAAATATCATCATAAAAACACTTTGCTATCTGGAGAATACTATCTAGTCTGTCAGCCCCTCCATTAAAAACAATAAGCATGTCGTGTTTACCATCACTTAAATAGAATTCATCTTCTTTCGTAAAAAGATTTACACAATCTTCGATAAATTCCTGCTTTCCTTCTTTCAGCCTGGCAATAGTTACATTGCAATCAGAAATACGCTCAGAATCACTTAATTTTATATCGTGGTGTTCTTTAAAGACCATTTTCAAACGGTGAAGCATATCAAGTCTAGTACCGATTCTATTAAGGGAGACATACAAAAATGCAATGGCCTTAGATTTGGGAGCATCTAAAGACTGACTACAATTTCCTCTAGTAGGAACATGATTATTATCAAACAATCCTTTGAGTTTGAAACCCAATTCCCATCTCGGATGGTAGGCCATCATGCGTTTAGCATCTGAATTCGAAGAAATAATCTTGATGCGTTCAAGCGGAACACCTTCATTACTTACAATACAATCATACCTTCCTAAGGTAGTAACACAATGATCCATAGGTAATTTTGGTTCTGCTTCGCGAAATGGAGTTCTATTCCACAAAAAGCACTTACTATCTATTTGCCCTCTATGCATAGCCTTACCGCCAATTTTCAAACGACCAATAACATAGTTTTGCAATTCACTTGCACACCCACAATCTTTAGAAGCTCCGTACGCCTCAACGATATTATCATAGAAATCATTCATCTCCATATATTCACTATCTGCAGGAGAGTCTTTGTATTTAGACTTTAAAATACTATAAATTGGCAAGAAATCATTTTGCAGCCTATTACCGTTAACATCTTTTACTTTTGAAAAAATTTTATACAACTCATAAAGTTTAAAAAGAATAATTCTATCTAAATAACGCCTAACACATTCACTGGAAGACATAATAAACAACTGACACAACAACACAGCAGGAAAATGTCGAATAAAAGACTTTTTAGGATCTACAGGATACTGAAAATACAGCTTAATTTTATCTAATACTTCCTTTGGATAAAAAGATGAATTCACCGACTGTGAGTAATTGAAATAATCTGTAAGATTATCAGCTTGAGGATTGTACTCATCTTTATTAATCATATTTGCAAAAATCTTATTTGGAGGCATCTTCAAAAAATTATCAGCACAAGAAATATATAATTCATTAAGACACTTATCTGCTACATCGTTGTCCACATATTCTTTTAGCGATGGAAACAAAACCTTTTTCCATTTAGAGTCAACTGAATCTTTTGCTGGATCGCCACCCTTATCAAACCCCATAAATTCAGCAACATAATTAGGATCAACATAATGCTTAACATCATCCATACTACGGAGTCCGCTATCTAAAGACCTCCAATACTTTGTTTCTTGTTTTGAGCCAACAAAAGCCCCCAACAACCAAGTACGTAAATCTGCATAAAGAGGGTCTTTCACAAGTTCTTCTTTGTCAATACAATTGCGCAGCAGTGCGCCACAAATAATACCGAGATGATGACTTTTACTCTCGGTCTGGTTTACATGAAAATCAACAGCAATCTGATGTAACGTCCGACCAAGAGCCCATTTTTTATGAATTACTTTATATCTATATTCTAATAACAAATTATTGTTATCATCTTTTGCTTCTCTACCAATTAAACTTACGGACTTAGACAATTTAGAATCTCGATCAACACGCAAGGGACTATTGGGAGCGACTAAATCAAGTGCCCTAAAAACTGAACACGTCCAAGGAATATCTTCTAAGTATGAGAATAAAACTGGGTTACAACAAAGGTAACAATACTTACCAGCTTCAACGCTTTCAGAAGACTCTGCACTAGAGGAGCCCTTATCATACACTTCTGTATCAAGCCCCACTTTTTTATTACTGCAACGACAAGTTCTATACTTTACATCAGAAATACCATAAACATCTTTCAACTCATCAATTTCATATTTCGTAAAAACAACTTCATCAGCAGAATTGATATTCGTTTTATTCTTTGTATGAATCTTTTTTAAATGTGAAATTTTTTCTTTAAAAAATGAAGCTTGCAAAAAATCTCTAACAGACCCATGCAATCCTCTAGTGTGACGCGGAAGCTCCATATCACCGTGCTTCCACCCAGAACCAGAACCGTCTTTATGCGTGTAATTTGATTCAAGGTCACAACTCCAATAATCACTGTAATGCAATTCCCGCCAACGCTTGAAATCTTCTGCTAGTTTTTTTTCTACTTTAAAAATCTTTAAATCATCCTGAAAAGCTTTCCAAAAAATATCTACACTTTCAAATGTAGACAGTTCGTCTTTTTTTCTAGCAGAACTCATATCTTCTTCAGGAACTTCATTACGGATGGACTGACAAATATCCCTTATTCCAGCGACAAGTTGCTTCTCCAAGGGGAATTTTGCATCATTCTCTTCACCTTCCCCAAAAAAAACATCGCTTAACTCACACAACGACATTAAACGGAAAAACCAATTCCAATCATGGAGTTGAAAAAATTGAAGATTATTTTTAATGTCTAACCTATGAATTTTATCCAATTTTACAGGCGTATGCCCATCACGCAAAAGCGTTTCTGCGCCATAGCAGATATACTCCAGAAAAAAAGCAAAGAGATACGCCCCGGATTTAGAAACCAATGCAAGTAAATCTACAGGGATTTCAAGAAAACCTTTAGTTACATGGGGATTTGACGGATTTATCCGCTTTGCTGTTCCATAAATATAGCTGATAAACTCATCAAAAACATTCATATCAGCAGAATGATCAATCTTCTCACCATACCCTCCCCATACCTCAAGTGCTACAGCATGAGAGACCTCGTGAGCAATAATACTCTGTAAATCCGGACGGTTAGGGGTCCAATAAGAGCTACTTACCGCATATGTCGGCTTACTGTTCCCAGTGGGACTGTTACTGTCATTGATGACTCGAAAACTAGATATGTTTTTATGCGCCCACTCATGATGAACAATATTCGAACCGGGCTTCAATTTGTCTTTATTCTTTGCATCAAGAGCATATTTACTCGTAATATCTAAAAAGGTATGAATTTCTTTATAAGCATCCTTACAGCTATCAACAAGAAACTGGCTGAAAAAATTGTGCTCCCGGTACCACGATGTAAGGTACGGGGGGTCTTCATTCATGGTTCTTTCAGAATTGCGCCCAAAATTATTCTTGATTGCGCCGACTCTTTCTACAATATCACCAAGAGTATGCATTACTCCGCGACGCAATATCAAAAACTGTATTATCGCAGGCCAATCACATTCATAAGGAGTACCATTTTGCTGATCAGCACCAAAATTATAGGGGAAAGCCTCTTCAGCATAATGATTAAAAAGCAATTTACATTCTAAAACACTGCGTTTGATCAACTGTAGAGATCTAAAGGTGTAGTAGTGCCGTCTCCTATCCATGCTCTGGTTATAACTCCACCATGTAGCATGCAGATCTTCAGCTATTGTCTTTAATAAACGCTCAAGTTCTGGTGATCTAACCCACTTGCCAGAAGCATCGTCCTCATCCCCGTCAGAAACGCTATTCTCAGTATCCAAACTCGTCATAGCCGGACAGGAAGGAATCCACTTACGAATTTCATCAGAAATATCTGTAATATCTTTTATCTGCTGACGTTCCCACAGATAACGTTCTTCATATTCAAGAAGCGAATTAAGTGACGCAATACCAAGTGTATGTGACACACAAGTCTGCAAGTGCCTGATATCCATAAACAACGTGTCTATGCGGTCAATTACATCTGTGTATGTAGTAAAAAGCAGAGCGTTGGTGTATGAGGTGTTTTTTGTAGGCATGTGGATTCCTTAAATGAGCATAACTTAAATTTTTTACTTTAAATACCTAAACATTGATTTATCTTGAGAAAAAATCGGATTTTTCCTATAATCTACACCTTTATCTATATGCAGAAAGCTGGCGTCAGTATATTTTTCCATACGATCATAACATTGAACACAGCTCCCAGAGCTACCACCCCAAGTATTATGCTTTGGGCTTAAATTGCATGAAAAAATACCTTTGCCTGGAATAAACTTTGGATTAATTTTATGAGGCCAATATTCTTCGCCAAACCTAATTCCAACCCACCTATTAAACGGTCCCGGATCTACATCTTTTATAGAAAAAAAATATGTTCGTAATGGGTTGAAAAAACTACCGGGCGAGCTACTAGGACAACAGTGCGACCTAAATGAGGAAAATTGAATATCAACTATCTTCTGACAAAAAGGACATTTAATTTCCGTGTCAGTATATTCACAACAATGTTTGGCTTGCCCCCTCTCCTCATACCATCCTTGAACAGAGGGGCCCTTCGGCTTTAGTTGTTTACTGCCAAAATAAACATAGCTAGTGGACCAATCGTCATTACTATATAATTCCGAATGAAAAATACGAATTGAATAAGGCATTACAACTAAAAATCGTAAAGAAATTTTAAATCAGCATAGGCTTCATCGCTAAGATCTGTGTCTATGGAACCAACTCCAATATAAGATCGTAGTTGTTCCAATTCACCCACATCAGTAGAGTATATATCAGGAAACAACTCGCTTTCTTCATACATACTACTACTCGAATTTGTAACATCAGGTCCTGATTTAAGTACAAATCCTGATTTCAAATGTTCATATACACTAGATTTAAAATCTAACCTACCCGCTGCAACTTCAAGATCATCATTTTTTTTATAAGGTTCAGTCTCTGTAAGAACTTCTGGTTTCACATCATCAAAGACAGATACTGGCTCACAAAGACAGCTGGCAGATAAGACTATATCTTCTCCAGCACCAAGATTATTGTCAGTATCTTCATCTAATAGCAAATCATACACAGCATATTCACCTGTACCAAACGGAAGAGTATATGTATCTTTATGATTATAATAAAATTCTTTCAATGTAGGATTAGACGTATCACTTGGTTTATTATCTTCTGTAGTATTAGTCATCTCACTCACCCTATGGCAGCTTAATTTCTATACCTGCCATACCCCGTTAAAAATAAATAGAATAAAAAAATACCGCATCATGAAGCACAGACTGCATCATAATACGGCTTGTAACGGCCAGGGCGTGAGACCCTTAATAAAAAATGAAATAACTGCTTCGCAAATATTAAGACATGTGCACCAAAAGAAATTTCCGAGTGCCGATCAGGCCACTCTATTGACTCACAAATACAAAAGACCCTCTTAAGGGTATACGGACACATATATTCTATCCAAGAACCACTCATTCCAGCTCGACTTTATTATATTGTTTCAACTCAACCATAGAGCAAGCTATAGCTTTTATGCGCTTTGTTTTATAGACTCTACATGTTTTTTCAAAAATAAGTCAAACGAAATTTATACATTATTTTCAAAAGTCAACCCCAGACTCGCAAAATGTTTTAAAATTAAGCAGAACCACCCGACTCAACCACACCCTGCTTTTCTTAAACACACTGACACTTCAATAAATAAACAACATTAACTCAAACCTGAATATCAATAATTGAATGTTACAACTTTAGCTCGAACCAAATACGAGCGTTAATATTATTCAAAAAAACGAAAGGACTTAAAACACCCAATACTTCAAGTCCTTTCTCACAAAACAATATTTACAGCTTCTCAATCCTGCTTCAAACAAACAAAAACCAGATAAGCCAGTCCGACAACCGGAATTAATGCTGCCAGCACCAGCTTGGGATCACGCCCCAGTGCATTCAGCCTGCGTACAAAGAGAGCAATACAGGGAAGCAAAGTTCCGAGCATAAAAAGTCCGCTCAGGGTATTAATCACCTTGTGTGCAAAGGCATGGTCAATTGCGTAACCCAAAAACAGCAGCATGCAGATAATACCACCGTGCCAGAGCAGGAAGCGACCGAATTCACCTCGGTCCGCCTTTCCGCTAAAATCATTAAATTTCTTCAATATTTCAATATAATAGTTCATTTTACTTTCTCCTGATCCACCGACATTTAAGCCGTTTTCTTCGGCACTTATTCGTTTCTAATCCATTTTCTGTCAAGATTTTTCAAACCGACTTAAATTAAATTCACATTCATTTCCTGCGCATACCTAGAGCCACACTTAATTCAGATCAAACCAGTATGAATAAACAGGTTTCAGCAGCTTAGATTTTTTAAAAACACCCCTTGACGGAATGTAGACGAATAACATACCTATCGGGCAGGTATAAAAACCTATCGACTCAGGAGGTATTAATACCAACCCAGTCGATGGGGAATGAGGCGCACCGGAACGGTCTTAAGCGTATTTCCATTACACGGCTTTCCATGGGGGAAGTAACAGCCGGGAATAACGATAAAAAACCGACCGGAGCAACAAAGGCCCGGAGTATGAAACTTTGTGGCCAATTGCATTGAGAGGGGATCCATATCATGGCAAACGGAAAGAAACTATTGCGATTGTCCGGTATCCTGATTGTCCTGGCCGGGGTGCTCGGCTTCCATATGGAAGCGATGAGCATGGTCGGAACCCCGCAGGAAAACGGCAACAAGCGTCCTGATCTGATTATGATCGACACTATTGCCGCTCAGGAAGAACTGGAACTGCCTGCTGTTGTGTTTCTCCACGATACACACACCAAGGCTGTGGCTGAGCAGGGCAAGGACTGTACTGCCTGTCACCAGAAAAACGAAGGGACCGTGTCCTACAAGTTCATGAGACTTGAAGACGGCAGCCCTGAAAAACTCAAAGAAATTTACCACAACGGTTGTATCAGCTGTCATGCTGCCGACGCCAAGGCCGGAAAGAAAACCGGACCTCAGGTCGGAGAATGCCGCAGCTGTCACATGGCCGACCCTGAAATCAAAGCAGAGCGCGCTCCCGCCGGCATGGAGAACATCCTCCACTACCGCCACTGGGATTCCAAGCTCATCGCTAAAGATGAAGGCCAGGACACCAATTGTGGAGCCTGTCACCACGTATACAACAATCTTGATAAGAAGCTTGAATACGTAAAAGGACAGGAAGAAAACTGCAGCGTATGTCACACCTCTGAGCCCAAGGGCGCAGTAAAGCTGACCACCTCCGAAGCCTACCACGGTCAGTGTGTAAGCTGTCACCTTGAAATGCAGACTGCAAAAGCGGATAAAACCGGTCCTGTCGACTGTGCCGGTTGCCACGGCGAAATGCAGGCTGCAGACATCAAGAAAGACAACGCTGCTGTTCTGAAAAAGCTGGGCAACACTCTGCCCCGCCTCCCCAGACAACAGCCCGATGCTGTTCTGATCACCGCCCCGGTACAGGAAAAAGTTGCTGTTAAAGCAACCATGGCTGCCGTAGCTTTCAACCATAAGGCCCACGAAGGCTACACCGACTCCTGCAGCTCCTGCCACCACGATACCATGAATAAGTCATGCTCCTCATGTCACACCGTTCGTGGTTCCAAAGACGGCGGATTTGTCACTCTCGACAAGGCTATGCATAAGGCAGACAGCACCAGATCCTGTGTGGGCTGTCATGCTGTAAAGCAGAAAGATCCTAAATGTGCAGGCTGTCATGAACTGATGCCTAAAAACGTAATCCAGTCCGAAGAGACCTGCGCGGTCTGCCACAACGGACCTGCTTCTACTTCCAGCGAACCTGTCACCATGGATGCCTCCGCCAAGGCCGCCATTGCGTCAAAGCTGATCATGAAGCGTCCCGAGTCTCCGGCACTGATTGCGGAAAAGGACATCCCTGAATTCGTGACCATCAACGTCCTCGAAAATGAATACGAAGCCAGCAAACTGCCCCACCGCAAGATCATCATGAGCATGGTCGACGGCATGAAGGGTGATGCAATGGCTAACGCCTTCCACAGCACACCCCTTACCGTGTGCGGAAGCTGCCACCACAACAGCCCCGCAAGCGCGACTCCTCCGAGCTGCGCCAGCTGCCACGGCGGTAAAGTTCAGGACGGACGTCCGGCCCTCAAGGCTGCTTACCATGGTCAGTGCATGACTTGTCATGACTCCATGAACATCAAGAAGCCTGCTTCAACTGACTGCACCGCATGTCACGCGAAGAAATAAAAACGGATAGCCTGAAGGAGAACAGATAAATGTTACGCAGAACATTCCTCGGAATGCTGGGCGCAGCCTGCGTGGGAGCAAGCCTCCCCGCAGGAGCTGAGGCCGCAGGCAAGGAGTTCAAAGGTTATCCCGGAAGCAAGGGTGTACTCTTTGACGCAACCCGCTGCATCGGCTGCCGCAAATGCGAAGCAGCCTGCAACAAGGTCAACAAACTTCCCAAACCTGAGAAGAGCTTTGACGACCTTGCCGTGCTGGACGAAAGACGCAGAACAGACGCAAAGACCCACACCGTGGTCAACAAGTACGGTACTCCGGAACATCCCGTATTCCGCAAGTCGCAGTGTAACCACTGCCTTGAACCTGCCTGTGCGTCCGCCTGCTTTGTAAAAGCATTCAAGAAACTGCCCAACGGCGCAGTTGTTTACGATGAGTCGGTTTGTGTCGGCTGCCGCTACTGCATGGTGGCCTGCCCCTTTGAAATCCCGACTTACGAATATGATGAGCCCCTGACCCCGCGGGTTATGAAGTGCGACATGTGCGCCGCCCGTCAGGACAAGGGCCAGCTCCCCGGCTGCGTTGCCGAGTGCCCCAAAGAAGCACTCGTTTTCGGCGAAAGGGAAGAACTGATCCTCATCGCCCGCGAGCGCATCCGCCGCAATCCCGACCGTTACGTCCGCCACATTTACGGTGAAGACGAAATGGGCGGTACCAGCTGGATGTACCTCTCCGGTGTACCCTTCAAAGAAATCGGCATGCGCGAAGACCTCGGCACCAAGTCCGCACCTGAACTCACTGCCGGTGCTCTGGCAGCGGTTCCCATGGTTGCAGGCCTCTGGCCCGTACTCCTCGGCGGCATCTACGCGGTAAGCAAACGCAACGCGAAGGTAGCCGACGAAGAGCGCAAGGAAGCGGTGGAAAACGCAATTGCCAAGGCAAGTGCTGAAGCTGAAAAGACTCTTTCCGATGCTCTTGAAAAGGCAGATGTTGCCAACAAGCGGCAGATCGAAGTCGAGGTCAAGAAAGCCGTGGAAGAAGCTCTGAAGCCTGTTGAAGAAGAGCCTGAAGGTTCGGACGAGGCTGGAAACAGCGAGAAGGAGGAATCATAAATGTCCACTCCCGCAAGCAACGGCCCTAAATCGGCCTTCAATACCTTCAATCTGGTGGCCGGAGCCATCCTCGTAGTGGGTCTGATCCTTACTGTGCTCAGATTCACTCAGGGAATCGGTCCCGTGACCAACCTTGATGACAACAACCCGTGGGGAATCTGGATCGGATTCGACCTGCTCTGCGGTGTTGCCCTTGCAGCCGGCGGATACACCACTTCCGCAGCCTGCTATATCTTCGGACTCAAGCGTTTTCACTCCGCTGTGCGTCCGGCAATCCTGACCGCCTTCCTCGGCTACGCCCTTGTTGTATTCGCTCTGCAGTACGACCTCGGACGTCCCTGGAGGCTGCCGTACCCCATCTTCGTTTCCCAGGGAACAACCTCCCTGCTCTTCGAAGTTGGTCTGTGCGTTATGCTCTACCTGACTGTGCTCTTCGTTGAGTTCACTCCGGCCATGTTCGAATGGCTGGGCTGGAAGAAAATCCGCAAAGTGGTCGTTAAACTGACCCTCGTGCTGACCATCTTCGGCGTAGTGCTCTCCACCCTGCACCAGTCATCACTTGGCGCGCTGTACACAATCGCACCGTCCAAGCTGCATCCGCTCTGGTATTCACCCTACATGCCGCTCTACTTCTTTGTTTCAAGTATTGCAGCAGGTATGTCCATGGTCATCTTCGAGGGCTCCATGTCCCACAAGAAGCTGCACCGCATGATGGACGAAGAATACCTCAAGCATCACGACGGCGTAGTCTTCGGATTCGGTAAGGCTGCCGCACTTGTTCTCTTCGGCTACTTCTTCATTAAGACAATGGGCGTAGCTTACGACAACAACTGGCACTACCTTGTATCCGGTTACGGACTGCTGTTCCTGACTGAAATGCTCGGCTTCGTGGCCCTGCCCTGCTTCCTCTATGCAGTGGGTGTCCGCGACAGAAACCTCAGCCTGATCAAGAAGGCATCGATCATCACCGTGCTCGGTATTGTCTTCAACAGGTTCAACGTTTCCATGATCGCGTTCAACTACCATCTGCCCGCTGCTGACAGGTACTTCCCCAGCATGACTGAAATCGGAATCTCCGTATTCATCGTTACTCTCGGTGTCGTGATCTTCCGTTTCATCACCACCCGGATGCCCATTTTCTTCGAGCATCCTGACTACAAGGGCGATCACTAGAAGCATGTCCATCGAATCCACTCCTGTGGATTCGATGAAAAAACAAACAATTCAGACATGAAACTAGATCGACTTTATTAAGGAGAAAGTAAAATGGAAGCACATAACCTTCAGGAATACTACACATTCACCAAAGGCATCATTTACCTTCTGATGGGTGGAGCACTGGTCGGCGTGACCCTGTTCTGGCAGTTCCTCATGGGCGGGAAAGCCTACCGTGACGAAAACAAAAAGAACTACGGCGACCACCACTAAGCCGGATGTGAGGAGATAATATTATGTATGAACTTCTGACAGGGCCATTCATGTGGCTGGTTTTCGCAATCAGCTTCGGCGGCCTGCTGGTACGCGTAGTGCTCTACTTCAAGGGCCTGAGCCAGCAGCTGGACCGCGTGGCATATAAAGCCCACCTGTCCTACGGACTTAAGGGCGCGTTTAATTCAATATTCAGCTGGCTGAACCCTGTGGGCGCACGCGCATGGAGAAAAAAGCCCGGCTTTACCCTTGTATTCTTTGCATTCCACATCGGACTGCTTGCTACTCCCATTTTCCTTGCAGCACATAACATCATGCTGCAGGAAAACGTGGGATTCGGCCTGCCGCAGATGCCCGCTTTCCTCGCGGACCTGCTCTCATGGACCGTTATTGTAGCCTGTGTCGCAATCGTACTGCGCCGCATCGCACTCCCGGAAGTAAGAATCCTGACCACAGCATATGACTATCTGATGCTGCTCATAACCGTAGCTCCCTTTGTGACCGGCCTCATCGCCCGTTACCAGATGGGTGACTACCAGTTCTGGCTGCTGGCACACATTATCACCGGCCAGATCTGGCTGCTGTGCCTGCCTTTCACCAAACTCAGCCACTGCGTGCTCTTCTTCTGTTCCCGTGCCCAGCTCGGAATGGACTACGGCATCAAGCGCGGCGGCCTGAAAGGCTCCACCTTCTCCTGGTAACAGGAAAAAACACAGCCAAACAGGAGTAAGAAAATGCCTCAAGGTAAGCTTTGTAACAGACAGCCGATCAACACTGACGAGCAGCTCAAGCTGACTCTCTCAGACAAGAGCGGCAAGCAATACTACGCTGAAATGCAAGAGCTGGATGTGGATACCAACGCTCTGTGGGCCACCATCCAGAAAACCATGAAATCCAGAATTAAAACCTGGCTCGAAATATGTGCCCACTGCGGCATGTGTGCGGACAGCTGTTTCCTCTATCAGGTAAACGACTGCGTACCCGAGCAGGTTCCTTCTTATAAGATTCAGTCCACCCTCGGACACATCGTCAAGAAGAAAGGACAGGTGGACAACGAATTCATGCGCAAATGCATGAAGATCGCATGGTCCCAGTGCACCTGCTGTAACCGCTGCGGCATGTACTGCCCCCACGGTATCGACATGGGTGTGATGTTCTCCTATCTGCGCGGACTCCTCTACTCTCAGGGATTCGTTCCGTGGGAACTGAAGATCGGTTCCGGCATGCACCGCGTATACCGCGCACAGATGGACGTAACCACCGAGGACTGGGTTGAAACATGTGAATGGATGGCCGAAGAGACCGAGGAAGAATGGCCCGGCCTGACCATCCCGGTTGACAAGCAGGACGCCGAGATCATGTACACCTGTAACGCCCGTGAGCCCAAGCACTACCCGGAAGATCTCGCAGAAGCTGCGGTACTCTTCCACGTGGCGGGAACCAACTGGACCGTGCCTTCCGAAGGCTGGGAACAGACCTCGCTCTCCATGTTTGCAGGTGACTGGGAATGCTGCAAGGACAACGTCAACCACGTATACGACGCCATTGAGCGGCTCAACCCGGCCCGGGTAACCGGAACCGAGTGCGGCCACGCCCACCGTGCCACCGTCATCGAAGGCCCCTACTGGGCCGGACGTAAAGACGGTCTTCCGCCCAAGCCCTACATTCACTATGTTGAATGGCTGGCTGAAGCACTGCGTGAAGGCAAGCTCAAGATCGACCCCGCAAAACGCATCAAAGAGCCTGTAACTTTGCAGGATTCCTGTAACTACGTGCGTAACCAGGGTCTCAAGGATGTAACCCGCGAAATCCTCAGCTATATTGTTGAGCCGGGCTACTTCGTTGAAATGGCTCCCAATAAGGAACACAACTACTGCTGCGGCGGCGGTGGCGGATTCAACGGAATCGGCCTCTACCGTGAACAGCGTAACGTGGCCCTGCGCAAAAAGATGGACCAGATCCTCGATACCGGGTGTAAGCTGGTCATCGCGCCCTGCCACAACTGCTGGGACGCCATCCGTGACCTTGAAGAGGAATATGAAATCGGCATCCGCTGGTCCTTCCTCAAGCCTCTGATTATCGGTATGCTCGATATTCCTGAAGGCATGCGTGTCGAATGGTAGTAACACCCGTCTCTTTGACAGGTGATCTGATATTGTCCGCAACGAACGAGGTGTCACATGTTTAAAAAAATCCTTTTGGCGACCACCGGCTCCCCCGCGAGCTTCGGTGCCGCCCGCGTAGCATTCGACATGGCGAAACGCTACGATTCTGAAGTAACCATCTTCCATGTTGTGGGTGTGCCCACCAAGGCATTCTCCCACGTTGTCAACGATGTGCGTACCGGTGAAGAGGTTGAGATTGACGAAGAATATCTCAGCTGGGTCGAAGAAGAACTCAAGACCACCTTTGCCAAGCAGTTCGAAGGAGCTGACAACGCCAAGATCGTTCTGACAACCGGTGTACCCGCCCGTGAAATCCTGCGTGAAGCCCGCAAGGCAGACAGCGACCTCGTGGTCATGGCTGCCAGCTCCGGGGAAAACGCTTCCTTTCACAAGGGCTATCCCGGAAGCACCCTGCAGAAGGTGGCCAAAGCCGCCCGCTGCCCGGTCCTTTCCATACACCGCGAATCCGCATCCTACTGGGGCGGGTTCTCAAATATCCTTTTTGGTACCGACTTCTCCAAGCAGGCTGAGAGCGCATTCAAATTCGCACTCTCCACTGCCCGCGAACTCGACTGCGACCTGACTATCTTCCATGCCCTGGACATCAGCGGCAAGGTTCTGGACCAGAATGAAATCGAGGAAAACCTGATTGCAGCCCGCAAGCGCATCAGAGCTACCTATGTCCCGCTCATGGGCGATTTCAAGAACTATGACATCGAAGTATGGGAAGGAACTCCCTACGTCGAAATCGTCAAGCTCGCCCGTGAAAAGAGCGTGGACCTTATCTGCCTCGCCCATCACACCAATGAGCTTGATCCGGAAAGAGCACGTATCGGCTCCACCGTGGAGCAGGTAATCCTCCGGGCCAACTGCCCGGTGGTCAGCGTCAGCAAGCCCGATAAAGTTTAGGGGAAAAAGGAGGAGTTAATTATGTCTAAGAAGATCTTAATTATAGATGACGATCAGGATATCCGTTCATACCTTGGCGATCTCTTCGGTGACAACGGTTATGAAACCGTTATGGCTGAAGACGGGGCAGTTGCAATGGAGGTTGTAACCGCAGAAAAACCCGATCTGATCACCCTTGACCTTGAGATGCCGGGCGAGTGGGGTCCGCGCTTTTACCGCAAGCTCAGCCAGAGCGATGAGTTCAAAAGAACTCCGGTAATCGTAATCAGCGGACTTCAGGCTAACAAGTACGCAATTCCCAAGGCAATAGCCACTCTGACCAAGCCCTTCGATGCCGAAGAGCTGCTCAGAATTGTGAAAGACACAATCGGCTAACGGGAATCCATATCGAGGCCGGTCAGCGCGTGTGTGCTGACCGGCCGTTTTTTTAACTTGAAAGAGTGCGGAACTAAGGTGTAGGCTTCTCCTCCACAGGAGGTTTTGCAACCCCCTGCAATACCTAAAAAGGTGACAAGCATGCCCAAAAAAATAATGGTAGTGGACGATGATCCGTACATTGTAGACTACCTTGTGAACGTATTTGAGGACCACGGATACCTCACCTGCCGCGCTTTTGACGGGACTTCAGCCTATGACGTTGCCATAGCTGAAAACCCGGACCTGATCACGCTTGATCTGGAAATGCCCAATGAATGGGGACCGAGGTTCTACCGCAGACTGACACTGGAAGAACGCTTTGCCGAGATTCCGGTAATCGTCATCAGCGGACTGCCCGGCATTCATATGGCCATCAAGCGCGCGGTCGCCACGATCAAAAAGCCTTTTGACCCTACCGAGGTCATTGAAATTGTGCGGAAAGCATTGGGAGAAGACGGGGATCAGGATTAAGCTGCCCGTCTTTCGTTATTTACGGTTTTCATGCTTTCGTGAGGTGCGCCGATGAGTAATAAAAAGCTGCTGCTGGTTGATGATGAAGAAGGCATTCGCCGTTTTCTGGGACTGACCCTGATGGATCTGGGGTATGAGGTGGAAACCGCTGAAAACGGTGAAGCCGCGCTTAAGGTTGTTGAAAAAGTCGCTCCGGCAATAATCCTTACCGATATAAAAATGCCGCGCATGGACGGCATTGAACTGCTCAAGGCTGTCAAAACAGACTACCCGCACATCGAAGTGATCATGCTCACCGGACACGGTGATCTTGACCTTGCCATTGAATCCCTCAAATCAGAAGCAGCTGATTTCATTACTAAACCCATTGATGATCAGGTTCTTGAAATATCCCTTAACCGGGTTATGGAAAAGATTGAGCTTAAGGAAAAACTCCGCGAGCACACCGAAAACCTTGAACGTCTCGTGGAAGAAAAAACCCAGCGCATTATCGAACTGGAACGCCAGAACGCTGCTTGTCAGGTGGTGGAAGGTTTAAGTGAAGCCCTCTCCAGCGCGGCCCACGAAGTTGAAACCGGGAGCGGACTTTTCAACGAACTGCCCTGTCTTGTTTCAATCCACAACCGCTACCTTGAAATTGTCGCCGCCAACGAACTTCTGAAAGAGCGTCTCGGTGAAGTGGTGGGCAAAAACAGTTTCGATATTTATTCCGACCGCGAATCAGCAGGTAACGCCTGCCCGGTTCAACTTACCTTCCAGACCGGAAAAGGCCAGCGCAGTAAAGAAACTTTCATCGGAAGGGATGGTGGAGAAATACCGGTCACAGTCTACACCGCCCCCATCCCCAATAAAGACGGCGACATTGAACTGGTCCTCGACATTTCCGTGGACATGACCGAACTCAAACGCCTTAACGATGAGCTGCTGGAAACGCAGTACAAATTTCAGCGTCTTTTTGACGAAGCCCCCTGCTACATTTCAGTCCAGAACCCGGACTACACCATTGCCGAGGTCAACCGACGTTTCAAGGAAGATTTCAATGAACCTCTCGGCGCGCCCTGCTACGCATCATACAAACACCGCGAACATCCCTGCGAAGAATGTCCGGTACAACGCACCTTCAAAGATGGAAAAACCCATCAGACTGAAACCGTGGTCACCACCAAGAACGGTGAACAGAAAAATATGCTGGTCTGGTCCGCGCCTATCCGTAATGCCTACGGTGAGATCAAACAGGTTATGGAGATGTCCACCGACATCACCGAAATCCGCCGTTTGCAGGACCACCTGACCTCACTGGGATTCATGCTCGGCTCCATGTCCCATGGCGTAAAAGGCATGCTCACCGCACTTGATGGCGGCATCTACCGCCTTGAATCCGGCCTGCGTAAGAATGATCAGGAACGTGTCGGAGAAGCTGCTGTTGTGCTCAAAAATATTGTGGGCCGGGTCAAAAAAATGGTGCTGGATATCCTCTACTACGCCAAGTCCCGTGAGATTGAGGTTGAGACTGTTCCCGCTGGCCATTTCCTGCGCGATACCGCCGCCCTGATCGTACCCAAAGCCGCAGCCGCTGACGTAAAATTCAATATGGATATTCCCGAAGAAATGGGCAGTATTGAAGTGGACAGCAGTTCCATGTCCGCAGCAATTGTCAACTTCCTTGAAAACGGTGTGGATGCCTGCGAGTATAAAAAGCCGGACCATGAATACTTCATCAATGTTTCCGCCCGCGACCTCGGCGAGAAAATTGAACTGACCATAAGTGATAACGGTGCCGGAATGGACCGCGAAACCCGGGATAAAATATTCACCCTATTCTTTTCATCAAAAGGCAAACGGGGAACCGGGATCGGGTTGTTCATTTCAAACCAGACCATTGAACAGCACGGCGGCAGTATCACCGTGGAATCAGAGCCGGGCAAGGGCACAACCTTCACCATCACCCTGCCCCGCAAAGTTGAGCTCAAGAAACAGACTCCGCTCAGCCAGTGCTCATAGCACCGGTTACCCATTGCACCTTTCAATCCAACCTGTATCCTGTTATAAGAGCAAGACAGGACACAAGATAATCTAATAATATTAAGCCAGTAGATTTAAAATGAAACTTACCACCCGCTCAAGATACGGCGCAAGACTGCTGCTAGACATTGCCCTGCACTCCGAACACGGCCCGGTGCCCAGCAAGGATTCCGCACGCCGGGAAAATATTTCACTCAAGTACCTTGAAAAAATACTTAAACTTCTCAAAGAAGGCGGATACATCATCGGCAAACGCGGCCCTAACGGCGGCAACGTGCTGACCATGCCCCCGGAAAAAATCACCCTCGGCAAGCTTACGGAAGCACTTGAAGGCGAAGATATCATTCTCGATTGCGACGGTGACGTGACCACCTGTCCGCGTGCTGCGGTCTGTCTGCGCCGTTCCATCTGGGATGACGCCAATCAGGCCATGTACAAAATGCTCGATTCCTACACCCTCGCCGACCTGATAAAGGACGCGAACCTCTGCCCCATGGACAGGCCGGATTAATTTTTAAAGATCAGGGGATGTAATTTGTTCAAAAAGTACCGTCACACCCTGATCATGAAAATGATCCTTTCCGGGGGAATCACCCTGCTCCTGAGCGTGATTCTCTGGACCAGTTTCAATGTGGTCTTTTTCAAAAAGAACGTCACCGGCAATATCCAGTCCGATATAGCCATGCTTTCCGATACCGTGCTGCTCAGTCTGCATCACGCCATGCTGCTCGACTCCAAAGAGTTCATTCAGAACGACATCAACAACATCAGCAGGCAGGGCGAAATCAAGTCCATCCGGGTTATCAATAAAAAAGGAGAGATCATCTACTCCAACGACCCGGATGAAATCCACAATGTCATCGACATCAAAAGCCCGCCCTGTTGGAACTGCCACCAACACGATGATCCTCCGGCCACCATGGACCTTGAACAGCGCACCAGACTGAAAACCGTAAACGGCAGACAGTTCATGGGCATCATGACCCCGATCCCCAACTCGGAAGGGTGTGCTCCGGGTCCCTGTCATGTTCACGCTGTTGATGAGAAACTGCTCGGTCTGCTTGACCTTGAAATATCCACGGAAAAGAAAAACTCCATGTTGGCTACTTTTGAACGGGCCAACTTCGGAATTGCACTGGTCGTATTTATTGCAACATTCGGTGCTCTTTTCGTATTTGCCTACAATTTCATATTCAAACCTATCAGCCAGTTAATCACGGCCACCCGTGAATTCGGATCGGAACAGGATTTTGTTGAAATACAGCTGGCCCAGACCGATGAAATCGGCACCCTTGCCGATGCATTCAACATGATGGGCAGGCAGGTACAGGAAAAACACCGCGCCCTGCTGGAGCAGAAAGAAGAATACCGCGACCTCTTTGACAATGTACCCTGTCTTGTTTCCGTGGTTGATCTCAACTTCAAAGTCATCCGCCACAACAAGGCTTACGAAAAGCATTTCGGCAAACCGCGCGGCAGGCAGTGTTACCAGATCAACAAGGACCGCGACAGCAAATGCGAAGAATGTCCGGTGGAAAGAACTTTTTTTGACCTGACCCCGCACATGAGCGAGGAATCAGGTCGATCCAAGGACGGCAACCCCATCCACTGGATCGTTTACACTTCCCCCATCAAAGACCGTGATGGAAAAATCGTCGCCGCCATGGAAATGATGCTCGACATTACCCGCCGCAAGGAACTCGAAGTAAGCCTTGCCGCATCCGAGCAGCGTTACCACGCAATTTTTGATTCCATCCCCGAAGCGGTGTTTGTGCTTGATGCCGAAGATCTGTCCATCCTCAACTGCAATGACCCGGTGGAAGAAATTTACGGCTATTCGCGAAAAATGATTCTGGGCAGTTCTTTCCTGCATCTTTTCCGCGAAGAAGAACGGCCGGACTACGAACACCTGCTTAAGGTAAAACAGGAAATCGGCCCCTGCTCTCAGGTCACAAAGTCCGGAACCGCCATCTATGCCATACTGCGTATTTCCCCGGCCGAATTTGACGGCAATAAAACCCTGATCATCACCTGTAGTGATGTGACCCAGAAGCTGGAAGCCGAACAACAGCTGATTCAGGCAAGCAAGATGAGTACACTGGGTGAGATGGCATCCGGGGTGGCCCATGAACTGAACCAGCCCCTTGCAATCCTCAAGACCATCAGCAACCTGCTTATGCGCAAGGCTTCGCGGGATCAGGAAATAGAACCGAAGATTCTGCGTGAAATGGCGGAAGGTGTGGACACCCACGTCAACAGGGCCAGCAAGATCATCGACCACATGCGCGAGTTCGGCCGTAAATCAGATATGAAAACCATGCCCGTGCAGGTCAACGATGTGCTGCGCCGGGGATTTGAATTTTTCAGCAGGCAGCTGACCCTGCGCAATATCAGCGTTGAATGGAACCTGAACAGCCATCTGCCCATAATTATGGCCGATGCCAACAGACTTGAACAGGTGGTCATCAACCTGCTCATCAATGCCCGAGATGCAATTGAAGAACGCTGGAAAGACGCAGTTCCTCTGGCTGATGACAAGAAAATATACATTTCCACAGACTTCAGCGAAGATGAAATAACAATTGAAATCTGCGATACCGGACCGGGCATTCCCGGACATATTCAGGCCCGCCTCTTTGAGCCGTTCTTCACCACCAAAGACGTGGGCAAAGGAACCGGGCTGGGCCTTTCCATATCCTACGGAATCATCAAGGACTACAACGGAACCATAACCGCATCCACAAAGCCGGATCAGGGAGCCTGTTTCACCATCACATTTCCGCGTGGGGATGGGGCGGAATAATATTGTATTATAAATATTCATTTACCCAAGATAAGCATTGTTATTTCCTTTACAAAAAAAACAAAAAGGCGATATTAATAAAGCAAAGATCACAATTCTAATAAATCTTACATAAGGTGCAATATGAGCCCGAAAATTCTCTTTGTCGACGATGATAAGAATATTCTGGACAGCTTCAGGGCCATGATGCACGGCCTGCGCAAGGAATGGAAAAGCAGATTTGCTTCCACCGGGCGGGACGCGCTGGAAAAGGTCAACAAAACTGAATTTGACGTTGTTATTTCTGACATGAAAATGCCGGATATGGACGGCTGTGAACTGATGCGCAATGTAGCCGACATGCAGCCGGACACAGTCCGCATCATGCTATCCGGACATTCGGACATGCAGTCACTGCTGAAATCAGCAAAGCACACCCACCAGTTTCTGAGCAAACCCTGCAATACAGAAGTCCTCATCGAAACAATCCGCAGGATGCTGGAACTACGCCCTATTCTTGCAGACCAGAAAGTCAGGACAATAGTAACCGGGCTGGACACCCTGCCGGCGCTGCCGGATTTATACATTAAAATAACCCGGGAACTGAACAAGCCTGAACCAAACCTGCAGAGGATCGGAGAACTTGCCAGAATGGATCCGGGAATATCCACAACTCTGCTTAAAGTAGTCAATTCATCTTTCTTCGGTTTCTACGGCTCTGTTTCCTGCCCTTCCAGAGCAGCTGTGCTTCTGGGCACTAACGTGCTTAAGGGATTGATTCTCGGGGTACATTTCCTCCAGGAGCTGGATACAGACATCCTCGGCCATTATTCCATAGAGAAACTCTGGGGACACTGCCTGCAGACAGGATATCTTGCCAAAGAAATATGCGCCTTAATGGATATGGACGAAAAGACCGCAACAGACTGCTTTGTGGGCGGTCTGCTCCATGACATAGGCAAATTCGTATTCATCACCGAGATGAACACAAAATACAAAGAAGTTCTTAAACACGTCCGGGAATTCGGCGGCCCGGTTATTGATGTGGAAAAAGAGATTCTCGGAGTAAGCCACGCGGAAGTGGGAGCTTACCTGCTGGGTTTATGGGGATTCAGCAATGATATCGTCAAAATGGTCTACTACCATCACTCCCTTGAAAATTGCGCAGATACGTTTACTCCCACCCATGCAATCCATACAGCGGATGTGTTGCAACATGAACTTATTCCTCACAGTAGCGGCTATATATTTTCGGAATTCAATGCAGACAAGCTGGCAGAGGCAGGTCTTTTAAAGTATATTAATGACTGGCGTGCTGCATGTAACAACCTGTTGGAGAATGCACATGAAGAAAAATAAGATTCTTTTTGTAGATGATGAACAGAATATACTGGATACCTACAGAGCCCTGCTGCGCAAAAGATTCAAAGTGCAAACAGCTCTCGGACCGGAAGAAGGATTGGAAAAAGTCAGGACTTCAGGACCGTATGCAATTGTTGTTTCAGACCTGAAAATGCCGAAAATGGACGGGATCACCTTTCTCACCAAAGTGAAGCAGCTTTCGCCGGATACAATCCGGGTCATGCTGACCGGCCACGCCGACCTTGAAGCTGCAATTTCCGCGGTTAATGAAGGATCTGTATTCCGTTTCCTGACCAAACCCAGCTCCATTGATGAAATGATCCGCACCCTTGAAGCGGCCATGAAGCAATATTCGCTGGTCATGGCCGAACGGGAACTGCTGCGCGGCACATTACGGGGAAGCGTGAAGGTACTCACCGACATTCTGGCACTGGTCAACCCGGAAGCCTTCGGGCGCAGCGAAAGAGTCCGCCGGCTGGCCGGATATGTAGGCCAACACCTGAACCTGAAGCAGACCCTCTACCTTGATCTGGCCGCCATGCTGGGCCAGCTGGGCTGCGTAACCTTGCCGGATACAGTTCTCCAGAAAGTCTTTACCGGGGAGGATATGACTGACGAGGAACGCCAGGGCTACGACATGCACCCTTCAGTAACTGCGGGCATGCTTGCCCAGATTCCACGCATGGAAACAGTTTCAGAAATCATCCAGCACCAGAATGACAGGCTGGATGAAAACCCGACCATGCCTGTTGAGTCAAGAGTGCTGAAGGCATGCCTTGATTATGATTCCCTTATCCAACAAAAGATTGATAAGATGGATGCAATAGGCATCCTGCGCGGCATGGAAGGTATTTACGACTCCAAAATTCTGGACGTCCTTGAAAAAGGAACAGCTGGAGAGGATGGATACGTGCGCCGCGAAATTGATCTTGAGGAACTCAAGGCGGGCATGATTCTGGATGAGGGACTCTGGAGTGAAGACGAAGTGCATCTGATTGCTGAAGGTACTGAAATGACTGAAACGGCAATCATAAGAATAAACAATTTCAGCAGGGCCAAGAAGCTGCCTCCCAGGATCCGCGTTCTTGTCCCGCTCAAATATATTGACTGACAGAGGTAAGCCCCCCCGGAACATTCTAAAAAGCGGAGAAAAAATATGAGCCTTAAGAAAAACACATCCTTTTTCGCTGCAGCCATGTCCCTGCTTATAATAATATTTGCCGGAACGGTTTTCGCTTCCGATCTTGACCAGATCAAAAAAAGAGGAACCCTGCGGCATCTGGGAATTCCCTACGCAAACTTTGTAACCGGTCAGGAAACCGGATTAAGCGTGGAAGTGATTAAACTTTTCGCGGCACATCTCGGAGTCAAATATGAATTTGTGCGCTCCAACTGGTCCACTATTTTCGGTGACCTGACCGGAACAATGGTCAAACCCGATGGGGACGGTGTTGAGTTTCTGGAAAAAACCCCCATCAAAGGGGATATCATTTCCAACGGTTTGACCAAGCTGAAATGGCGGCAGGAAGTCATCAACTACTCCGAATCGACTTTTCCCACGCAGGTCTGGTGTGTTGCCCGTGGAGACTCCCCGTTAAAGCCCATCAAGCCCAGCGGAGACATTGATGATGATATCAAAGCGGTCAAGAACATGCTCAAAGGCAAAAAAGTCATGGGCAAACAGGGGACCTGCCTAGCTCCGGGGCTTTACGGCATTGACTCCAGCGTTGCCACCATCATCAATTTTCCAGGCAGCCTCAACGACATAGCACCGGCGATTATCAAAGGAGAAGCCGACGTGGCCCTGCTTGATGTTCCGGATTCGCTGGTTGCGCTGAACAAATGGCCCGGAAAAATCAAGGTAATCGGTCCTATTTCCCATCGGCAGACCATGGGTGCCGGATTTCGCAAAAATTCACCGGAACTACTCAAAGAATTCAATGAATTCTACGCCGAACTCAGGAAAAGCGGCGAATACAACAGGCTGATAAGGAAATATTATCCTGCAGTATTCAGCTATTACAGAGAATTTTTTCAAAATTAATCCCTTTCGCTAAGAGGAGATTCTATTGTTCAAAAGCAATAAAGCTATCCCGGCGGCACTCGCTTTAATAGCTATCTTCGTCATATCCATCATCTGGACAAACTACCGCTCACAGGTGGATTTACGGAAAGCATCATTAGTACAGTTCAGCGAGTATTCACAGCGGGAGGCCGATTCATTAAGCCATTTCTTTTCCGAAAGGCGGAATGACCTTATCGACCTCTCCGCCAGCAGGGAGCTTTTGAGCTACTTTGACAACAAGGCATTGGGGATGGCCCCTGAATACGGCCTTCATGCCAGCCTTATACAAATATCCGAACTGTTTAGCCGGATAATCAAAATAAAACAGATCAATGATGTTCCCATATACTCACGACTCGTCTTTGTAGACCAGTCCAAAAAAATTCTTGCCGACAATGAACATGGCCGAACAAGGAATACGCTATGCAAGGCCCCTATACCCCCGGACCTGATTCACCAAGAAGTCCGGATTGTATTTAAGAAAAGCAAAGACAAGACCTGTTTTATACTCATGCTTCCGTACATGTTCAGGGGAGAAAAAGTCGGAACCATTCTGGCATGGCTCAATGCAAAAGAAATCCTGCCCTTTCAGGAAGGCTCTAGCCCTGACTCCGGACTGAAAAGTTTTAACTACCTGATATACGACAAAGACGTATACTGCCCCTTCAATGAAATCCCTTTGCAATTGGCAGAAAAGATATCCAGCAACCGGAATATTCCCGCAGGCAGAGTGAGTGAGCTTCTCATAGACCTTGAGCAGCAGGGAAAACCACTGCAAACATTTATTGTGCGGTCCGTGGTGGAAGGGACTCCCTTTTCACTGCTGAGCATCACCCCCGAAGCGGAAGTAGTAGGAACAATCTCCCCGCGCAACCTTCTCATCTATACGATATTGCTGGCTTTACTCCTTTTGGGTGGCGGAATTTTCATTATCAAAATCAACGCCCGTAACCTTGTCCTCAATATCCGTGTAGAGGAAGCGGCAAAGCAGGCTGAAAAAATCGAACAGAAAAACAAACAGCTGATAAATGAAGTCGAGGCCCGCAGCCATGCAGAAAAAGCCCTTATGCAGATCAACGATGAACTGGAGACAAGGGTGCAGAAACGCACAGCGGCCCTGAAAAAACAGGCAGATGCATTGACCAGAGAAGTGCAGGAACGACGGGAAGCCGAGACAGCCATGCGCTTGATCTTCGACAACACCCACGACTCCATCTTCATCCACGATGTTGAAGGCGACATTATAACTGTCAATGACACCATGCTTGAAGTGTATAAAGTAAACAAAGAAGAAGCCGTTCAATATAATATTAAGGATGATTACTCCGCCCCGGATTTAGATCTGGAAATTCTGGATGAAAAATGGAAGCAGGCCCTAAACGGGGAGAAAGTGCTTTTTGAGTGGACAGCCAGACGCCCTGAAGACGGCCATCTTTTTGAGGTAGAGGTAGCTTTGAACCGCATTGAACTGGGCGGGGAAATAGTTATTCTGGCAAATGTCCATGACATATCGGAGCAGAAAAAAGTACTCATCCAGCAGGCGGAACATCAGGAATTTCTGGGCACTATATTCGAAGGTCTCGGCGCGGCTGTATTCGTTTTTGACCCCACCATTGGCATGATGGTCGACTGCAACAGTGTAGGAGAAAAACTGCTCAACATGAGTCGCAATGCAATTCTTAATGCCGCCTGCCAGACAGAGTTCAGCTTCACTTCCGACACCAAAAAAGACCTGCTCTGCCCCAATTGGCATGAGCAGGGTTCATACGAAGAAGGAATCCTAACCCTGAAGGATTCAGCCCCGCTGCCTGTCTCACGCCATCTTTTTGAAATCCACATCAGCGGAACGACCCACCTTGTGCAGGTAGTATTTGACATTACGGATCGCAAGCATCTTGAAAGAAAGCTGAACATAGCGCAAAAGCTGGAATCCATAGGACTGCTGGCATCAGGCATTGCGCACGAGATCAACACGCCCATCCAATATGTTGGCGACAGCATCCGTTTTGTTAAGGAAGCCTACGGCGACACCACCGAACTGCTGGAAATGTATGAAAGATACATAAAAGCAAAATCTTCTGACACACAAAGTGAAATTCTTGAAGAGATCGAAGAACACAAAGATGATATCGATCTGGAATTCATTGAAACCGAATCCATTAAAGCCTGTGACCGGGCACTGGAAGGAGTTGAACGGGTAGCCAAAATTGTTTTGGCCATGAAGAATTTTTCCCACTCAGGAGAAGAAAAACCAAAGGCAGTTGATATTAACAAAGCCATCCGGAACACCATTGAAGTATCCCGTAATGAATGGAAATATGCGGCAGAGCTTGAAACCGCCCTTGAGCCGGACCTGCCTCCGGTACAATGCCTGCCCGGAGCAATCAATCAGGTTCTGCTCAATGTAATTGTAAATGCAGCACACGCCATAGCGGATAATAAAGATGGGGAGCAGAAAGGAATAATATCTGTGACCACAA
Organism: Desulfovibrio sp. JC010; assembly: GCF_010470675.1. Classification (NCBI taxonomy): domain Bacteria; kingdom Pseudomonadati; phylum Thermodesulfobacteriota; class Desulfovibrionia; order Desulfovibrionales; family Desulfovibrionaceae; genus Desulfovibrio; species Desulfovibrio sp. JC010. Next base: position 54,783 of record NZ_VOIQ01000014.1, on the reverse strand, counting down.
AATTTGAACCTCCTTTTGCCACCATCATCATCAAAGATACCGGCTGCGGAATTTCAAAAGAAAACATGCATAAGATATTCGACCCGTTCTTCACCACAAAAGAAGTAGGCAAAGGAACAGGACAGGGTCTAGCCATAGTCCATGACATCATCGTCGAAAAACATGGCGGCACCATCGACATAGAATCCGAAGAAGGTGTAGGCACGGCGTTTATAATCAGACTGCCCATTGAAGGAATTGGGGAGTCTGAGGCTTAAGCGAACACAATACTACTTAAGATCAATACGCCAGGGATTGAATTCACCGGCCAGCCAGCTTGTCTCGTATGAATCGTACGCCCGCCGGGCAGCAAGCCAGTCATCCATGGTCCAAGCGGGAAGCTGCGAAGTTACCTCCAAATATTCCTGCTCAGTAAATTCCAAGCCTGCCTCTCTGGCAATCTGCACACGCGCCTCTTTGGACTCTGCATTGTTGATTTGTGCGCTGAACGAACCGTCCGACTTAACCTTTTCAATAAAAGCTCTGGCGTTTTCCACTGACATACCTGCCCTCCAAAGTTTGCTAGGGTTATACAGTCATGCCAGATTTTAACCCGCTGCAGGGGTTCGTGCAAGGTAAAGGGAGTAAAACATCGGATCAATGCCTATTTCTATGAAAATTGAAGGTTATCCTGATTGGTTTGATCTGGTCACTGGAGGCTGGTGATTATCAAAAGAAAATCTTTTCCGGGGGCCGACGTTCAGGAACGGCCTGTTTTTCGATCTTGCCTTCATTGTATTCTTTACTGACGTAAAGAGTACAGTAACAGGAACCGTACTCTTCAACATCGTCCTCGCGGTAGCTGCATGGGCAGACAATGTCCTTGTCATTTTTTTGCTCTCCACTTGCAAGGCGACAAGGGCATGCCATATAACCGTAGCGATCCTTATTCTTGAGGAGCGATTCCAGAAGCGTCATGGTAATATCCATATCGGAGTTAAAACAGTAACCCTTGGGCTCTTGGATTTTTTTCAAAATTTCGAAAAGTTGTTTGGCATCCATTATTCTTTCCATTCCTTTTCAAGGACTGCGGCGAGTTCATCCTTGTTATAGCCAACAAGCACAGTCTCTTTGATCATAATTACAGGGAAGGACAGTGAAGGATTGTGCTCTTTGATTTCCTGTACAATTTCCTTGCGATCCCCACCAGTAAGCTCATCTACATAAACACAATTATATTTCACACCGCACTTATCGAGGTATCGCTTAGCATTCTTACAGTGAATGCAGGTTGAAAGGGCATAGACTCTAACATCTTCCGAATCAAAAGACTCTTTATCGAATGTAACTTGCTCTTCTTGTGCAGTGTCTTTTCCTATCGATGCAGCAGGATCTTCCGATTTTTTAACATCAAAGAAAGACTGAAAAAGATCCTTAATATATTTGTACATCTACCAGCTCCTTTATAATTCAACACCCGATATTCTGACGAATTTATCTTAGGCAAAAAAACAGTTAGCTGGTGGGAGAATAAACCATCCAAACAGCACTGGCAATTCAATCTGAACAACACAGGACTTACATTGTAACCTTGAATCCGGTTTTCTTAGCCAGTGCGGTAACAATCTAATCTTCATCACTCTCTTCGTGATTCTGAGACACAAAAACTTCTGGAAACACAAAATAGTATTTTTTTTCATCATCAGGCATGGATTCAAAACGGCCCCTACCTCCAACACCATCGCTGCAAACAGCATCAAGGGAAAAACTAATGTCCTCAAAATAAAGCTGGGGAACGGCAGAGGGTCCGAGTCGCTTTTCCACATCAGCATGAAACACTTCCAATCCGCACTTGAACAACGAATCCCCCATACTCCCGTCTTTCAAGGTATCCCCGGCCGGCCCACTGTAGACGACCACCCTTGTCCTCTCGGGAACAGGCAGGTTCTCAGGCAGCAGGGTCTGCCCGTCCCGCAACCATTGCCTGATATCCTTTTCCAAAAGAGACTCCTTGACACTTGCGGTAAAAACATCCAACACCGCGCCCAACAGCATTCCCACACTTTTGGAATCACCATTCTGCAAAGCATCACCTTTCTTTTCCGTAAGCCCATGCACCCCCTGAATCAGGGCCGTATAGAATCCGATCCGGTCAGCTGATTCCACTGCTTGAACTATTTTTAAAGCTTCCGAGACAACGTCATTGCCTATGTACGAACCATCCTTATGTGCTCCTAATTTTGCGGCAATCTGACGGGCCAGATCCTCAATGAGTTCACTTTTCGCAACAGCTGCTCCATCCGCTTCAAAAGCAACCTCGGCAAAGCCGGAAATCCTGTCCCAGAACTCGTCAAGGGCAGGCGAATGGATCAAACCACTCCACTTTTCAAAATTGTCTTCAACAAAATCAAACGAAAAGGTTTTAGTCTCAAACCTGTTGTTACTGCTCACCTACCTGCCCCTCCATCTTCTCCTGCGGGATCTGAAGGCACTTTGCCCTCGCTAACTTTCTCAAACAAGTCCCGAAATTCTTCCCATTTTCCTGACAAACACGCTTTTACAAAACCCCCGAGTGCCGAATCAGGAAACCTGTTCTCGTGCAGGCCCAGATTCAACTTTTCCAGTATACTACGCACTGCACCCAGACCTTTACGGGCATCACTGGCCTGTGCAGCCCCCCGTCTAAGCCACTCATCCTGCCGGCAAAAAATATCCTTAATTTTTACCATTAATGAATTGAACATATCCGGCTCGCTGATTACGTCCAGCAACCCCGCATACCTACGCTCCTGAAGCAGAGTTACTTCCCCGGAGTAGGGTCCATATTCCCAATCTTTCGCTAAATGGGCCGAGTTTCGCAACAGCCCGTAGAGATCATGCTCATATTCACTGCATGATATATCAGTCCCCACCTTATGAGTCCCGGCTCTTTGCAGCAGACCTTGTCGAACAATTTCCAGTGCCAAATCCACCACAGCCTTGTCCTGTGAGGCAAAAGAAACAGGTAACGATTCATCCGCCAGAGGCTTCTTGATTTTTTCTCGATGCACGAGGCCCTCGGCATCCAGTTCCTTAACAATGTCCCTTAAAGGACGTCCGGTTATGTCTTCCGCAGGATGATACGGCATTGCCATCTTTTTCAGAGATTCGTACTTATCCTGCACGGCGTACAGGTTCTTCTGGATTACCGTGAACTTGTTGAGCACACCGGGAATATTACCGGCTGAAGCCTTTTCCACAAGCAAGCATAAAGGACCACAATACCGGTTGTCGGCGGAAGCGATTATTCTTTTGGAGGAAACCATATCAAGCCCCAGATCAAACTCGCCCATGACCTTGCGGAAAGCTGCTTCATCTGGACATTCTTTTTCCAGCAAAATGCGCAACACGCATCTGACCAGCACATCAATCAACAGATCTCGAACTTTATCGTCTTCCGTATAAGTCCGACCTGACAAATCCGTATCTGTACCGGACGCGGGTGCTGTAATCTTATTTCTGCCGGATTCATCACCCTCTGATTTAGCCCGGACACTTTCCTTCCAAGCATCCGGTCCATCTTCCGGCACAGGATCTACGGTCCGGGTCAGTTTCAGAGCCTCATTCAGGACCCCGGCGGCCTCATTCAGATCATACATTTCAAAAGGAAAACTTGCCGAGACCGCCAGCCGAGGCTTTCCACTGCCAGCGCGGTCTGCAGACGAAAGTGCTGCATGTACTGAGCAGACATATTCGCTGATCGAAGGGGTGACAAAGGCCGCCATATTCTTGGCCATTTTCAGACAATCCGAATGGCCCGGCAGAATCTCGCTCCTGCCTGCTTCAAGACTTCGTTTCGGTTTATACAGATAAATACGATCAAATACCGGACTGGCCGAAGGATATCCGGAGAGATTTTCCCCTCTCGGCGCACCGGGGGTATAAGTTTGCAGGGGAGTTCCGGCAGGCCGCTTCAGGTACGCATCCATTTCGGTCAGAGCCGCATCGACGTTATTGCGGCGGTGGACTTCCGGAAAAGAGTCCGACTCCGTGGCATGGAGCATGAAATAACCCAGCATCTCGAAATCCACTTCGCTTTCCATACGGCGCAGCATCAAAGCTGCGTCCCAGAATGTCCCGCCGCAAACCCCGCCGCCAAGATATCCGGCAACCACTGCCCGCACATAATGGGAACGTCCCTGACTAAGTTCAGAATAAGCTCTTGAAAGAGTTGAATAAATAGACCGGTAATTAAAAGCCCACGCCAGACGACCGATCGGGCGCCATAAAAGCCCGGTTGCGGTCTTGCTCAGATGATAGGGGGCGGTCTCGGTCAGCCCTTCTGGTACGGGAAACCAATCGCGGAGCGTAGGATATGATTCGCCGAACCCGGCACCGGATTTCATTCTGGTCACCGCGGTGACTGTGGCATCAAGGTCAAGGGCAACCCGGTAATCGAGACATGAGTCACGGCCCCCGGGATCAATATCATTTAGGATACGCAAGGGCCCCAAAGCCGAATATTCAGTCCCGTTTCCGCCTTCTTCATGGGGAAGCTGGTATGCAGATTCAATGTCTATGCCGACAAACCGGCACAGAGATTTATTCATGTCGGGATGCACAGTACGCAAATAAGAACGCAAAGTGCTGACCACCCGGATTCCGGCTCCGCCGAGCCCGATGTAAAGGGTCGGTCTGGAATTAAAAAAAGAGTTATTTTGTCGCACTGTAAGGCACCTCCACATCGTAGCAGTCGTTTACATATACTTTGGAGAATACGCCGTAGGCGCGATAGCCGTACCAGAAAAGCAGCCCCACAAACAAGACCGAAAAAAGAACAGGGTGCCACCACCTGTCAGTATGAACCTGACCGTGGGCCACCCGGACTTTTTGCGACCACCTTATGATCGAAACTCTGTAAAACAGAGCCACACAAAGAATGAACAGAAGAACAATCTCCGTCCACCAGAAATACTTGTAGGAAAACGGTCCGCTCGTATTGAAAATAACTTCAAGCAACACGAATAGAATGGGAACTGTCGAGCAGATCAAAGCAATGCTGTTGGCAGGACTGACTCTGGCAATAAACAGCAGAACAAGTAAAACCCATACGGCAATAAATCCGTAGGTATACAGGTCGATTTCAATCAGCAAATCGTCAATGCCATCCAGATCGTTGAATTTTATCCTGTCCCATTCGACATTGGACCTGACCAGTGTCATATCGGCGTTTTGCAATGACTTGTAAGCTTCGTGGGTTGGAATGAGAAGCCGCATATACTCAGGTATCCCATTCTGTTTCTTGTCCCTCTGGAGGATAAACATATGATTAATATCAGCATCTGATATAAATATCTTAAAAGGATCATCCTCAACAGTTGCGCATGCTATATAGTTATCAGAATGAATAGGAAGGACTGCTGCCGCATAGTTGTGCTTCCAGCGAAATCTAGTAATGAATCCGTTCTCAAAAAAAAGATCAAATTTAGCACTAGGAAATTTGAATTTAATAATATTCGAACTTAATTTATTTTTCTGATATCTATGCAGCACGGTACTGTTTGTGACTATATCCGCATAGACACCAAACTCTTTCACTCTGTCTACATTGCCATCCTTATTTACTTTAATATTTATATCACGATAATCCTTCCCATTTACAGTCACAGAAGACTTATACTCTATCAATCCTTTATAGTTATTACCTTCTCCATAGTACAACTTGTCACATACATTTATTTTCGCATTTATCGGCCAATTATTATCATTCAAAATACGTATTTTTACTATATCCTTTTTTGAAATTGATGGTATCAGCTTTAACCTTTCTAGTAGTACAAATCTGCGCACCTCCTGAACTATCTTTTTAACCTGTTTGATATTCTTATATTCTTTCTGATGGCCACTGTACTCGCTTTTAAACTTATCTTGCAAATATTTAACACATGGCTGGATCGCTGCTCCGGAGAATGATTTAGGAGCCAGCACACTAATAATTAAAGTTAATTTCGATTTATTCCTGCCATTAAATTTCTTGACAAGATCTCTAAAAACATCTGTTGATCTATTAAATGAATCAAAATCACATTGAACAATATACCCATCATCACCGGAATCAACAAAATCACTGACAATAAAAAAAACATGTTGTTTATCATCATCATCTGATATTGCATCTATCTTTTTAGCGATATCTTCATACACGCAGCCAAGACGGGTAATATTTTCATTCAATTGGCCGTTTCCTGTCCCTGCCTCAACAACAATATCTGCAAACTCATACATTTCCCTATTGCAACGAGCGATAAGGTCTTTATCCTCCTTAATGGCAGCCTCAAGCTTTTCCGCATTGCCAAAAGCATAAGATTCCCCCTCAGAGGAGACCTGACTATTTGATTTATCCACATAAAAATACAGCTGATAACTATCATCCGAATGCTCCGCCCGGGCAGCATGCCCGGACAGAACAACCGCAGATATCACGACCAGGGCCAACCCGATCCACCTCCCCATGTGCATCAGAAACCTCCACTGCCTTTGCCTTCACCGTAACTGACGCTCTGTTTTTCACGACGGGTGCGCTCAAGGAAACGGTCCTCAAGACAATTGAGACGCTGCATGAGACCTAGCCCGGTAACGGAACTGGTATCAAACACACTGATCAGCTCCTTCTTGGTAGACTTGAAATCGAAAACCATGCTGTAATACCGCTCAAGCCCCTTAATGGCTTCATAAGCCGCATTATCATCAAGATTGCGGTGCACGATACTCAGGATGCTGAAGCCGATATTGAAATCAAACTCCGGCTTGTGGGTTACTCCGTTATTGTTGCACCAGCTCATGATGGAATCCATGTAAACCCCGGACGGCAGGTCATCGGCAACGGAACCGTTACCGGTAAACTCTCTGTGCAAATGCAGCCTGCTCAAAGGCTGGTTGTCCATAAAAAAACCGTCCAGGGCCATCCAGTTCATAATCTCGAACGGCTTGGTGCTGCAGATGGGACAACGCCCCTGTAAACGCCTGGAATCATTTCCATTATCCTTCTTATATATCTCGTGAAAATGTTCAAGAATCTTCACGCCGCTGAGTTCATTAAGATAGCCCTTGTCATCATATTTTCCGAGCAGAGCCATGCACATGGGGCAGAAATCCACGTAAAAATGCAGATCCTGACGAGCCAGCAGTGCCGAGGGCTCAAGACGTCCGTAGTTGCGACTGCATTCGCCCAGCTTTTCCGGGCAGACACGGCAGTTTTTGAGATCATACTCCGTCGCGGTCTGCCATGGGCGTGAACCGGCCTCGCAGGTAAACAGGTTCCGGCAAAAGGCAGGTTCCCTGTATTTCTTTTCGATAGAGATCTTCTCGATGTTGTCACCGACGCTCATCAGGTTTCCACAATTGGGGCATTTGTTGTTGTCGCTGCGGTAGAGTTTCTTTTCCTTGTCACTGCAAAAGGCACAGCGCCTGAGCTCGGTAAAACACCTCGGACAGGTGGTTTGACCCTTATTTTTAAGCTCCTCATCATTTTCATCAATTGGATACTGGCAGCTGTGGCATTCAAGGAAATGGATGTCAGGATGCTTCAAACAATAAAAACGGCCCTCATTGCGAAAGACATGGTGAACCCTGCCCTTGTCCCGCTGGTCTTCGGAGCAGGTGGGGAACAGGTAATGGATCTTATCCTGATTAGGGCAGATATGCGGATTGAGCTTGTACTTTTTGACCAGAGAATCAAACGGCAGTGTATCATGCCCGTTGACCCCGTTGCGAAACATCGCTTCCAGTTCACGGGGCACCTTGACACTTTTCTTCTCGTCGCCACCAGTAAGCTTCAGGCAACCGGGACAATAAGTGACCTGATGCCCAGCCCTTTTTCCGGTTTTGTCATAGGGACGGGTTCCCTGCTGATACTCCATAAGGCAATCCGGACAGATAGACTTGTCCGCCGGAACCTTTTTCAGGTGTTCCGGGCATTCCCACCAGTAGTTTTTGAGATCCCCTTTGCAAGCAGGGCAGGAATAAGGGATGGAACCTCCGCCCTCTTCCTGATGGCTGCGCACCAGATCAAGTACGTTATCCGAAGCACAATTCTCATTTCCGCAACGGTTCCAAATAGGCTGCCCGCAGCCGGGGCAGACACTTTCCGAGCGAGAATAACGCCGGATGTTGACCGAACAGCCCGGGTTGCCGCAAAAAACCGGTTCATGGTCCACAGCCTCGCCCACCACTTCCTCAAAATCGGCCCAGTCGGCACAGGCGTGAAAAAAACGACGTGAATTAGATGAATAATGAGAATAGGATTCGTAATATTCCCTGATTCGATTAACCTCTTCCGGAGAACGGAACAGATCATCATAATAAATAATTGGAGCATCGGAGCCGGTATTGGCCACTGAGGGAGTAGTCTGGACCACTTCCTGACTCACGTTATGAAACATCTGCTGGATTTCACGGCGCTCACTCTGGAAATTGCGCTTTCCTTCCCTGCTGGAAGGCGGAATAATGACCAGATGGCGGTTGCGCAGCGTGTTCTCAATAACTCCGTTCCTGAACACCGAGGACCGGCAGGCCACAAGCCGTCTCCTGAGTCCGTCCTCGCCTCCGGCCCGCTGGATGAGCAGGTTATTCTGGTTGGTCCAATACAACAGGGTGGTACGGATGATCCCTTCACAGATTTCAACATTCCTGTTCACCTGAGAGCCGCTGGGAAAAAGCGATTCATTGGCCGGAAACAACTTCTCAAAATAATCGACCAGCGCGGTTGAACTTTTCTTGAGTCTGCCATCTTCATCGGCGGTGGTATCTGTTTCAATTTCTTTGAGTGTGCGCACAAGTACAGTCAGGGCACTGTGAACCTGATCATGGTCCTGACAAGGAAAAAGAGTGTTGTTGCGACCCTTGCCGAAAGATTTGTTATCCAGACGGCCTTCAAGATATTCTTCATACTCGCGGTTAAGAGCCAATGAATGTTTCTGGAACCATGCTTCGCTGCCGTCAAGAGTGCTGCCTTCGGGAACCATGGCCCGAAACAATGATTCCAGCTGACTCTTTTCAGCCTCAACCTTGGGCTGCTTATCCATTTCGTCTTCAAGCTCATTTATAACCTTGTAGATATATCCCTGCTTGCCTTGACGAGTTTCATCTTCTTCAACGATCCTGCGCAGAAGTTTCTGAAACTGCTTGCGCTGCCTGTTCCATATCTCCCTGAAATAATTTTCAAGGGCATCGCTGTCGAAACTGCTCTTATTGGAAATCTGGGCCAGCAGGTCGTCAAAAACAGCCAGAACCGCACGGCGGGCCTTGTCCGGAAAACGCCCCAACCCAAGGGGCATATAGAACCTCTTGCCGCCGTCCAGATAAATGCTGGCCTGACTGTAGGCAATTGGGCAGAATAATTTAAGATCATTATCCCGGGATGCCACCTTCATATTCTCATCAAGCTCATTCATAAGCCGCAACAGGATGGCCCGCCCCCGCTTGTCCAGAATGGAACTGCCCTCAAGGAACGACTCCACCCCGGACTCCATTGTTTTAAGCAATTCATCCAGACGGCACTTAACCTCGGTATCAAACATGCGTTCCACAGAGGTGAAACTTTCGGTGAAGTCACCCCTGTTTTTCTGGCATAGGCGCAAGGTCTTCTTGAGATCATCGTCCACATAATCATTATAAACCTGACGCGGATCAGAGGCACAGTTTTTGTAGCCGTCAGTATTATCATTACCCCGGTCACTGCTGCCGCCAAGGGGAACACCGCTGAGCTTTTCACGCCCTTTTTCAAGTCGCCCGGACACTTCCCGCAATTCGGGTGAGCCCTCTACCATCATCTGCTCAACCTGACGTTTCATCCAGAGATCGAAAAAACTTTCGCGTCCATCCACATCCAGTTCACCGAGGCCGATGGAATCGAGAAAATCCTCCTGCGGCACCGGGTTGTACTGGATCTTGTAAAACTCCTCCTGCTGGGTGCGGGTCCACTGGCTGGTGAAGTGAGTATAAAGAGGCGCGGCCACACTGAGATGGAACTGGGTAGCTCCGGAAGTGGAAAAGCAATAAGAAGCTTCCCTTGACGAAGACATGGCCGTGACATCACTGCTCATGTTGTTGGCCCCCACATCAAGCACCGCGTGCAGATCAGTCCTCAGCTGGGCCAGTATATTCTGGCTGACCCTAAAGCAGGTGGCGTCGATGGTGGCCTTACTGTAATCGGCAACACCGAACCCCGGAGCAAAGGACTGGTACAGGTAGACCATATCGAAAACAAGCGTGGAATGGGGCTTGCCGGTAAACACCTTCTTGGTGGAACCGATGGGATACTCCACCTTGATGGTTTCGCTGCGCCGCCAGTTCTTAAGCCAGGCCATCTCCTTGAGAGCCGCATAAACATTAGGCTGCAAACGCCCTCCTTCATCTACAGCGAGAAAAGGCTCGGCAAGGATGAAGGTGCCTATTGTCCGGGTCTGGCGCTGGATCATCTGTAAAAAAAAGGCCACATCCCAGAACATGCCGCTTCCGGTTCCTCCGGCCAGCGACGAAACAATGTAGGCCCGGACCGGACCGTTAGAATTGGTCTGGTCCTTGATACGCGTGTAGGCCTGCTGCATCTCCTCGTAAATTCTCTTGGATTCCAGAAAAAATGCCAGACGTCCCAGCGGACGCCACTGGGCGGCACCGCCCATCTTGGAATGGCCCATGGTGATCTGGTCACCGGTTTCAGGGTCGGCACGGGGAAACCAGCGAGCGATGCTCTTGTGCGGAATATCCAACCCGGAAGCGTTCACGATATGGGCACTGCGTTCGTTGTCATCATCCTGCCGGGGCATGAAAGATTCATGCACCTTGGGCAGGGCGTCATTGATGGATTCAGTGGGGATGGTGATCCACTTCTTGAGCCGGGGCAGGATGCGCGGGGCTTCTTCACGCTGTCCTTCGGGCACGCCCTCGGCATTGACCAGATTAGGGTCGACCACTTCGTCAACAGCATTACTTTTAGCGTCGGTATCAATCCCCAAAAGCTGAATGGTGCCGTTATCAAGCATTCTTGCCAGTTCCGGATCCTTGCCTTCTGAGGCCTGGGCTTGAATAAAACGCAGGGTCCTGATGCCGGAACCTCCGACTCCTATAATAAGTGCGGGAAAATACTTATCAGCCATGGTTATCTCCTTACGGGCTATCCGGCAAAAATGTTCAGGGTAAAATAAGCGGCCACACCGACTACGGAAGCGACAGCGAAAGCCACGCCGTAAAGCTTGACGGCATATGCTTCAAAGGGAATCCGGTTGGTGCTTTTCAGGAAATTATCCATGTACGGATAAAGGACCAGAGAAATGAGTTGATAGACCCAGAGGGCCGTGAAGATCGCTCCCGGCAGGATAGCCCAGAGCGGTTTAAAGGCGATCATGCCCATGAGCCATGACATCGCAAGGGACAGGTTGGCCACATAAATGACAAAGGCAAGTACACTGCTCCATCCGAGGGCTTCCAGCCTCCTGAGCCTTATAATATAATAGGCTATGTACGCAGTCCCCAGAAGAACGGGCAGTAGCACGCACAGAATCCATACCCTGAAGTATTCCCAGGTGGTGATATCCACGGTTTTCTCAGCGGAAAGGGTGCCCATGCGGACCTGCAGGCTCAGTTCATCAAGATCGTTGATTTTGTTACGGGGCACGTCAATATGAATCCAGCGCCTAAGCTCCTCATCCTGCTGAACCTTTTTGTCGTCATGCTCCATAAGGATTTTAGCGTTCTCGCGGGCATAAGCACTGAAAATAACCGCTCCACCTTCCTCGGTGCGTGATTCCACAAATCCTTTCAAACGAACAAGTGCATCCTTGCCCGGAATCAGGGAGGCTGAAACATTCAGGATACGGATATTACCGGACGGAATATCAACGGAAAACATGTGCGGAGCCCCTTTGAGAGGTTCAGGCTCCTGATAAGTACTAAGCATGATGGTACGCAAATCCCGGTAATCGTTCTTCATGTCCGGGTTGTGAATAAAGGAAACCTTCCTGCTGCCATTAGGCTGGACATTCACGGATTTTATCCGCCATGGAGCAGTTTCCTCAGGAAGGGGGATGGCACTCTTATCCCTGCTGACAAGGATATCCTTGAGCCTGACTCCCACGATACCTGCGTTTTTTACGGTGAGCAGCATGTCCGGGTAATGAGCTTTGGAGTTGACCACAAACTCGCAATCTTCGATTTCAAGCCAGCGTGTAGAGCTGTCGAGCAGATTGTCGAGCAGCACGCCGGAGGGATCGTCATTGCCATAATTGATACGCAGGGCATTGAGCCTGCCGACCATGAGGTCCATGTTTATGGCATGCTGCATGTAACACTGTGCATGCTTGGAGGATTCCGGCGGAGGAAAAACAAACATGACGATCTTGTTGCGGGGATCGTCACCGGAAAATACGGCTGAGGATTCGTCGGCCAGATTTTCAATATTGGCCTTCAGGCTCTCGGCCCTTATGGCTGTGCAGTATGATCGGCTGGGAACAGGATCATTTACAAAGTCGCTGGCGATGATGAAAAAATTGTAGACCTGCTCATTCTCGGTGCTGCTGACCACCTTTGAAATATCCGCCATCACCGCATCAAGGTTGGAGGCAAAAGAAATTTCGTGATTGTCATATTGCTCAAGCCGCTTATCAAGAGCGACGGTATCGCGACCGTCGATGGAATTGCTGCCACCGGACTCCAGCTTGTCGGAGAAGAATTTTATGAATACACGGTCGTCAGGCTGTACAAATCCGGCTGCGGGATTCAGGGCCTTCTCAATCATCTGGATGAGCAGTGAATGCGGACTCTGTCCCTTGGCCTTCCCCCCCCTTTGGATGATAGAACCGGAACAGTCCAGATAGACGTAAATATTTTTACGCACCGAAAAAGCATCGTCCGGTTGCGAAGCCGAAAAGCCGCGCTCAACCGAAACAATCCCGGCCGCCAACACCACACAAACTATAAGCAAAAATCTATTTACTTTCATGACATCACTCCTTACCAGCTTAAGAGCAAGCAGTATGCCACAAAAAACTATCTAATATACCAAAGGTTACTTAAATCATCGGACAAAAAAAGTGTTCATCGAACAGCACACAACTGTTCAATGAACACCGCTATTCCTTTTTCCACCCGTTTTTATCAATGTGTTTATAAAGGGTGCCGCGAGCCATTCCCGCAATCTTGGCGGCCCGGCTGATATTCCAGCCTGAATCGGTCAATATCTGCAGAATTTCATTGGGCTGAAGATTGCCGCAATCTTTCCCGCAGCCACCAGAATTGAAATAATTCATAGCCTGAATTCGGGTAATAGGCCTGTTTCCACCGTGATCCGCAAGGGCTATATTTTGCACAGCGGCTTTCAAAGTACGGGCATTGCCGGGCCAGTCCATGCGGCACATCATATCAAGCACATCGTCCTCAAACCACCAATCCGTATCCCTGTCGTCAGGATGTTCCTGCTGGAATTGCCGCAGGAAGAAGATTGCCAGTTCGCGTATATCTGCCGGACGTTCCCTAAGCGGAGGAATATGCACCCTCCATCGGATCAGCCTATAAAAAAGATCTTCAAGAAAATGCCCTTCCCTGGCGTATGATTCGAGATTCTTATTGGTGGTGGCCACAAAGCGGCAATCCACAACCACAGGTCGCCCGGTTTCCCCAAGACGACAAAAAGCTCCGTCATCCAAAAAACGCATCAGTCTCGGCTGGTATTTCTTGGGAAGATAATCAATATCATCCAGAACCAGAGTTCCTTTATCAGCCTGATGGAATATTCCTTCCTGAGCAGTTCGGGCTCCGGTGTAGGCATCATCGGTATGGCCGAAAAGCAAGGATTCGGCGGTAGGGCCGGAAAGCTCTCCGCATCCGCGACGCAAGAAACGCCCCTTTCGTTTTGAAGCCTTATGAATAAGGCCGGCCACCAACGATTTGCCTGTACCCGATTCTCCGGTAATAAGCACCGGACCATGCACCCCGCCATAAGAATGGCAACGCTCCATCACCTGCTTCATCGCATGGGACTCAGCTACAATATCAACCGAAAAAGGCGAGCGGGCAACATATCCAGCTTCCCGAGCACCATTATTTCCTGCCGGTTCCTCCATGACTCCTCCCCGATAAGACAATATGATCCATGACAACTTATCCACATAAAGCCTATTGCATATTTATCTGCAAAAGTAAATTTTACTATAAATAAGCTTATTTTCATAGAAACCATCTGGTTAAACTTATTATTTTCGCTTTCACTTTTTTGGATTCAGGGAATAAGATTCTATATGTTTTAAATAAATCAGGATTATTTACAGCCTCTCTACAGGCATCCTTCATCAGCGCATAAATTGTCAGCCGATCATGAACCGCCCCTACCTTCTTGCTGCTAGTGCAATTTTGCGCCTTTTCCCACGCCTTTTTAAACGCCTGGCGCTCATTTTTGGGTATTTTTTCCAGAGGGGTTGGAACTACACGGTAACTCTTCATACAGCGATTAAAAATTGTGCCGTTCTTCGCCCAAGGGTTGTTGTTCATTATCTCAAGGCCTAGAACGATATCTCTAATAACGTTTATTTTTTTACCATTCACAACCTCATACCAGACTTCTTTGACCATAAACTCCCGATTCTTTTGATTGCTCAGGAGATAATTCACAACCTGACCGTTTTTCTCAAAAAATCGATCCACATTACTGGTATCGGAACTAAACAGCTTATTAGTCAAATAGCTTCTTTTGTTGCCTGACATATCCTGATACCCCAGCGCATGTCCCAACAGCTCCAACCTCTTACTGTCTTTTTCCTTGGCCATACGCTCCTTCAGCTTTCTGGATATCTCCTGCACCGACTGTGTACACACATAGGGGTCAGACAAATAGGAGGCTCTTGAGGAAACCTGAAGAAAGGGAAGATACGGATAATTAGTCCTGCAAATAGGAAAGGCCTGACTGTCCCGCACATGAGTCGCGATATATTCCTGCAGGGGAATAAATGAATTTTTAACAGGCCGAAATTCAAGCCCGCCCAGTGCAGCGGCTACAATTCTATGAGCCTTGTCGACATCAAGTGCGCACTCTGGATAGGCACTTCTGTACGTTATAAGGCGGTAAAAAGGCTTTTCTTCGTCAAATCCAATTTTGCTGTCCATAGCAAAATATGCATATGAGATCTGCTCCTTCTCAATTTTCAAGAGCAGACTGTCCTTGTCGCGCGTAAAACCCGGATCAGACCAGATCAACAGGAAGGCACAGCTTCCATTAGCTTTGGGAGTAGAATAGTCATTGGTATAAAGCCAGCGATAATGTTTCTTCCTGAACTCGGCCAGATTTTGCGGTCCCGCATAGTCCTTACCTAATTTTGTTTTGAGAACTTCCAGATACTTATAGATCACCAATTCGTTAAAAGTTGCTCGTTCCATCATTCCCAGCACCAACGCACTGGTAGCCCGGTCCAGACTCAATCTGCTGTTTCGGACGCTGCCGGGGAATTCAAGAGAATCCGAATTGGCAATCAGGCGGTAATATCTTCTAGGTCTGTCCACTCCCAGATCACGCCAGTCGCTCTTAATGGAATAAACAATATTATAAAAGGCCTGCCTTATTGCCGGGGCGGCTTCAATTGCAATATTGTCACTGTTATAAGCGAAAGTCCCCCCCCTTTTCATTTCCAGAAAGCTAAACGAGCCTCCCTGACCGCGACCATCCGCAGCCAGGTAGAGCACCAAAAACAACAAGGCCAGCATCATGAAAAGATCCACAAGAGGGGAAAGCAGACTCCTTCTGCGTTTGAAACTCATTTATACCACCACCCTCTAACGCCGAAGCTCTTCATTTTTAGCCAGCATAGTTTGGATATTGATAAGCAATTCGGTCAACCGTGAATAGTATTCGCGGACATACTGGACTTCCTGCCGTACAGGAAACTGTTGTTCATCCATCCTCTCAAGGGTTTTTTCAGAAATTATGTCAGGTATGCGGCCAAGCTCCCCGGTCAGGCTGTCAATGGCCTCACGCAGGGGACCGGTCACTGTTAAAGCTCCGGCCCCGGCTGTAAGGGCATCTGCATACTCCTCAATCTCAGTGGCAATACGACGAATTCTGTCGGGCATCTGCTGGATGTCGCCATAGGGAATATCGGCAAATGCGCCTGCGGTACGACGCAACTCGGTGAGAACAGTTGCAAGATCAAGGTCGGCTATAGCCCTGATTTGCCCGGCGATACTCACGAAGTCGTCAACAATTTCCTTTGAAGGCACAAGACTGCCGATACGCTCCCGAATATCTTTCAACACCTGCGCCAAACCAGAAGAGTCCAGTTCACCAAATCCCTCTAAAGCACGTGTCGCCTCTCCTACTGCATGATTCAAGTCCTGAATTCTCACAGGATCAATCATGGTGTCATTTATTACGGCAAGGCTGCGATGCGTTCTATCCAGCAATGCGCTTTCATTGAAATGACGTATATCAGCTTCAAGCTGATTAACTGCTGCAGCAAGGTCGGCACCGGGCTCAAGCCCTGCAAGACTGTCATTTATGCGCGCAAAGGCATCCTGAATTTGATTCCTTAGATCAAGAAGCTGCTCCCCGTCCAAATACCCGAAAGTCAGTGTGGCGGCTCTCACGGCTGCGGCCAAAGCCTGCACCTCTGCAGGGCTGATCAAATTCTTGTTGATCTCGGCAAGCCTCTGCTGCAACTCCTGAAGCACCGTACTTTCGTTGAAGGCGTGTATATTCCGCTCAAGATTGTGAATTGCCTCACCGAGATCGGCAGTTGGTCCCAAATAGTCCAAACCGTCCCTCAAGTTGTTAAATGCTGTTGTAATCTGAGTTGAAATATTGACAATCACATTTATATCCACCGCACCCAAAGCGGCGGTAGTTTTTCGCAGGGCTTCAGACAAGGCGTTAATATCTTCAACCGTAATCAGATTTTCGTTGATAGAAGCCAGCTTGTCTGCAAGCTCACCCAGCGCAGCATCTTTACTCAACAACTTAATATTTTGGGCAATGTCCGCAATATTCTCCACCATATCCTTTGAAGGAGTTGCGGAGCGGACCCGCTCGTTAAAGAGCCCCAGATTAGTGATCGAAGTATTAAGAGGTGCTACAATATCATTATTTTGCAAACCTCTATCTATCAATTTAATATTGACAGCCAAAAGATGCATTCTTTTTCTCAGGATACGCATAGACGCATTAAAGCCACGGCTTCTTAAAATGCGGTCATAGATATCAGATTCAGTAAAATTGCAGACCCGTTCAAACAGGAAATCGTATCCGATAGCCAGTGCCACACCGGTAAGGCTGGTGCCGATGGCCAGGGTAATACTTTCGAGATTGCCGTCACTCAGACTGAAACCTTTTCCCGACTCCAAGCCTTCGAACAACAGGAAAAAGCCAAGAAATGTACCGAAAATACCGCTGGCAATGCACACTTCTCTCACATTCTGGCTTGCCGCACAGGGAAGCCTGCCTTTCTTCAATAGGAGCAGCTTGCCAGCATAAAAGAGAACATAAACAATCTGCCAGCTAATAATTAAACAAGAAGCATAAAGCGAAAAAAGTCCTACACTATCAGCCATATCATTCCCGCTAAACTTGGCCCGGTCCACCCAGAAGGCCCAGTCCACAAATCCCGCTATAAACACGGCGATAAGAATCGGAATATATTTTAAAAACATTGCCGCAAATTGCAGCCCACCCCAAATACGCTTCAAAATATCCACAAGCCCCCCCCACTAAAAAACTAGAAAACAACCTCAATTTAAATATTTTGCATAGCAAAATCGATACACTTCAGCGCACCGGATTTATCACCAGCCAGATACATGCGTATCGCACCGTCAAGAATTCCATAAGCGACCTTTTCATCCGGCAGATCCTTTTTAAAAACCATCATGATTTTAATAGCGTCAACCTCTTTACTGGAACGATCACCGGTTTTTTCATCAAAGAGAATTCTTGCTTCATTATAAAGATCAACTACTTCAATTTTATTGGACAGTATCTTTAGCACAGACTTTTCAACTACAACCGGGACTGGTTCCACCGGCCCGGATACAGACCCCAGAGGAGACACACCTGCGACCACCTTCTTTGGGAAAGTATTGTCAATTGTCCCGCCTATAGACAAAGCGACAACGAGTCCCAAAAGCGACGCAACATTGGCCATGTGTGAGCGCAAGGTAAACTCACGGTCAGGTTTTTTCCTGATTTGTTCCACCACAGCAAAAAACACATAATAAGCAAGAGCCGCCAGCGCACACAGAAAGAGAAAAGGAGTTGTAGTTTTAATGATACCTGAAAAGAATCCGGCCACATTCTGCATAGACACTTCCACCCAACCTCCAAACTCAAAAAAATTTTCGCTCGTATTTTTAAACTCCAATGCCTATATAAGCAAAAATCTATATTGAAATAAAGACATAAGTCAACAATTAAACAGATCCCTCTATAAATGCAACAAAATCCTGACGAACATACTCATAGCCGGGCAGACCCAAGGCGTGGTAGATGAAACTCGTGGACATGGCGATTAATCCTTTTCGATGATTGGTGGTACTTTCATCGATTGGACGCCATTTTCCTTTATTTTGTCAAAAGTAAGCTTGAGCCGGATGAACCAAAAACAACAACTGAAAGCTTATCCTGCTCTGGTCTAGTTTATCCTGCATAGCCAGCAAGCACATGGTGAAAAGATCGTGGAGTCGTCCTTCTACGCTCTGCCCTTCGCCTTCAAGCCCTTTCGGTGGGGTGATGTAATTCGCATACAGGTTCAATGAAACAGCTACTGGAACCTTAAATCCGGTCTCCTTGGCCTGTTCGGTCACATCGATCAGATTTCCATCTTCGATTGCCTGTTTACGGGTATAGGAATAGATCATCCGAAACAGTGGATCGCAGTTAATTGCCATCAGTAAATCTCCTTCAATTTCATATTGTTAAATAATTCTGAAAATTGAAGGTTATCCTGATTGGTTTGATTTGGTCACTGGGGGCTGGTGATTTTTTGGGTGATTCTGGGGGTCAGATGATGGGGATGTGGTCTGGTGAATTGGGGCGGTTGTTTTGTGATCGTTGCTCGTGCTACTGATTCTTCGGTTGACTGAAGGTGACGGTGGCTTTTTTAATAGGTTAATTTTTAAACCTAATTACTATTAACAATTCAACTTTACATTACTTAGCAACAGGGATTACAAACAATATCTATATTTTTAACAGGAGACCCCACATGAATATATCTCTTCCCCCTGAACTAGAACGAATTGTAAAGACTAAAGTTGAATCAGGACTTTACACCAACGAAACTGAAGTTATCAGTGAAGCTTTAAGATATATGTTCTGTCAGGAAAACCAACCACAAGCTGAAGCCCAAATTTCATACAATGGAGTCAATTTCGAAAATACATTAGCTGCATACTGGGCAGCCTTTTTCGATGCACTTGGTTTGTCATGGAAATATTATGAAATTAAACACAATATTCTTGGCCAAAACATTACTCAACAATTCCAGATAGAAGGACATAGATGTTATTTCTTAACCCTACCTTCCAACACACCACTTTTAAACGCTGAAATATACCAAGAATTATCACGGAGAACAGGCAAAGAGATTCTAGTCATAGATGGTCCGCCCCAAAAATTTGCATACAAAGTATATTACTACTACCATCTAAAAGACGAGGCAAATCGGGCCTACTACGAAAACGAGATTGGATGCAAATCCTTTCATTTTGGAATAGCAAGAAGGTCAACAAAAAAAGAATTGTGTATTTGTCCAGACAATATTGAATACTGTGAAAACCATATTAACTTAGCACAAAATATTACTGATGATGGTGAACGTGCTGCTCTTGACGGATTAGCATCGGGACTTGAAGAAGCATATGCAGAAGCATTAAAAATTCAACTTGACTAGCACAACCATCGGAAAAATAATGATAAAAAAAGACTCTTACGATGTAATCTATAATGACTTTTCAGCAGTAAAAATATTTCTGGACGAAATTGAATATATCAGCAACAGGCTACTGCTATGGGCTGAGAAAGAAGATATACGACTCGAATATATCCAACCGGGCAAACCGCAACAGAATGCGTACGTTGAACGCTTCAACCGGACCGTGCGGTATGACTGGCTGAGTCATTACATGTTTGAAAGCATCCAAGAAGTGCAGGATTACGCGACCAAATGGCTCTGGACATATAACAACGAACGTCCCAATATGGGCATTGGCGGTATCACCCCGATGCAAAAACTGAGAATGGCTGCATAGCCTCTACTTTTCAGGCCCCCTAAGAATGGGGGGACTACCGTTAAATAATTCTGAAAATTGAAGGTTATCTTGATTGGTTTGATTTGGTCACTGAGGGCTGGTGATTTTTTTGGGTGATTCTGGGGATCAGGTGGGGATGTGTGTTTGGTGGGGATTGGGTTGTTTCGATTCTTCGGTTGACCGAAGGTGACGGCGACGTGTTGGATTTCATATAAAATAATACCCTTGGACCTCGGTTCAAAGGTATTATTCTGTTAAAAAACACAGTTAACTTGTGCTATATTATAATAACGATTTCTTCTTTTCTTTCTTTTTGGATTTATCCTTACGTTTTGCTTCTAAAGCTTCAAACTCAGCAACCTTGTCTTTTTTAGCCTTCCCCTTACTCTTTACTTCTTCAGGTTCAACCTCAGTAGGTTTTCCTTTCTTCTTAGATTTATCCTTACGCTTTACTTCATTAACTTCGAACTCAGCAACTTTAGTTTTTTGGTTCTTATCCTTAGTTTTTGCTATTTCTGATTCAACCTCAATAGCTTTTCCTTTCCTTTTGGATTTATCCTTACGCTTTACTTCGCTAATCGCAAATTCGGCAATATTATCTTTCTTTTTGGACTTGTCCTTACGTTTTTCTTTGTTAAATTTAAGAGCTAAATCTTTAATTCTCTTACGCTGCTTTTGGGCCAGCTTGACGGCCTCATGAGTAAGATAAGCGCCACTTAAAAACAAAGCACCAACATAATCACCTTCAGATTGAGTGGATAGAGGCTCTTTACAGTAGTCCAAAGGTGGAACTTCGCTGATTTGTTTTACATCATAAGCTGGTCCAGTAAAAACAGCACTCGCATCTTCCTTTTTTTCGCAAACAGCCTTATAGATAACAACATCAACAGTATTAACAGCCGCCTCAGCAATATCATTTATTTCATAAGAACTCAGGGAACTCCTGCGACATTTGTCCTCCTTTCCATCTTTCTTACTTTTTTGGTGCATATACTTGTCATTCATGGTTCACCTCTCGTCAACACTCAAACCTCTAATAAAACTGATAAGCCATTACCTTCTCGAGTTTCATTGGTTTGCACCCTTTAGTTAGCACGAGAGCTTTATCTGAAAATTCTTCTCCCGTTAATTCTTGAGGTGTAACCAAGGGTTTCTGTTGTCCGTCAGCAATGCTTTCAACCACCCCCAACTGGCGAGATAAACGTTCAGCAGTATTTGGTGCGGGGGTCATATATATATGAACATCACAATTATCAGCTATTAACCCTGGAGTCTTCGATGCATCGTGTATTGAACCTTCTGTTTGAGAAAAAAACCATAATTTGATCTTATACTCTCTACCTAACGACAAAGCATCATCAATAGGGTCCATTTGACCTAAAAGTGGGAACTCATCTAAAAAGAGAATCAAATCGTTAACATCGTCTGACGGAATTTCTTTCATCAATGGATTTATGAGACTGGCAAGAATAACTCTAATAACAGAAGCATACATTTTGAGTTCGTCTTTGGTAAGCGTAATATACAGAGTAGCATTCTTACCATTCCTAAAAGAAGAAGGGTCGAAATTCGTTTTTTCTGTCGCATTCGCAATACTATTTACATCCCAAGATGCCACCTGCTCTCTAGCTGTGTCTATAATTGTTGCAAACTGATCATCAGGAATATTCCCAAAAATTTTTGCATCGCGCTCAAGAGTCTTAGGAACTTCAAAGTCACCAGCACCATACATTTTTCTCCTAAAATCAACCCATTCATCTCCATTGAAAGCTAAAACATCTTGAACATCTTGCATTGTTGGGTTTTCAATTTCTGGGTCCAAAACTAAACAAGCAATAGAGCTTGCAACTACCTGCCTAGCCCTAATATCCCATGTAGGATTATTACTATTTTGTATAACAATTAACATTGAAGCTAGAGACATTGAATCTTCTACTACATAATTAATATCTCTGCGAATTCTATCCAAGGGATTGATTTTACAACTTGATTCTTTGTCAAAGGGACTAAACCGATATGTCTTTCCAACATTAACTTCACGCCATTCAGCGGAAGAGGCATAACATGTCCCCTTAATGTCTAACACTATTGACGGTCCATTGTATCTCATAAGATTTAGTATTGCATTACTTTGAGTTTTCCCTGCCCCTGAGTGTGCAATGGTTAGAAGCGATCCTTCTCCGCAATAATGAGCATACGATCCATCACTATTTTTTCCTAGCAACAAACTATTAGATATTTTTTTAGACTCACTTTTGCTATCCACAAATGAAATCTTTGAATTTTTATTTTCTCGGGAGTTTAACCAACTATTAGCAGATCCTAGTATTTCATTAATGTATACAGTACAGCTATCATTAGGTAATTTTTCTTGAATTCGTAAAGCAGCGGATAAAACAAGTGAACATGCTGTTTTTGAAGGAATAACAGCCTCACCAAGGGCTGCCTTAACATCAGCAACCTTCATATGCTTGCTAGATATTTTTGTAATATTGGTTGCAATTTGTTTAGTTTGTCCAGACATCTGACTACTCTGGACAACATGATTTAACGCCCCAACTATTCGATCGGACGCATCAATACTCTCATCAAATGATTGTATACAATTTCCACGATTATAAACAATAGCCAGCTTTGCTTCTGAAACAAAACTTTGACTGATTTCTTCATTAGGAAGACCAAATCTGGAAAAAACTTCTAACAATTTCAATGAAGCTATTTCTTTTTGATTAAAATCAGAAAGAGTACGATAAAATTCAAAATAATTTTTCCCACGAAGTTGTCTATAGTTTGCATCAAAATGCATGCAGTCTCCAGAAACAATACTTACGGCATTGGCTTTACCATCGTATTGTTCAATTTTTTGCCTAAACTGCTGTTCTTTAAACTTTCTTTTTAGTTTTGGTAGTTCTCTTAAGATATTTTTATAATCTAATTCCTCGATAAAATAGGTGCTTGCTTCAAAAGTAGGTCTATTAATAAAAGCATTAATCTTCATAGACAATGAGCTATCCAAAAAATCGGCAGAGTCTTTCAGTTGATTAACAATTCGCATTGCCTTGTTAACAATCACCTCTTCTTCTTTTTTCTTTTTAATTGTATCTCGGATAGCATCAATATCAATATCTTCAATAAAGTAATTGCACTGCCATTCTTTAGCAGTATATTCAGGAAAATACCCAACCTGCTTTCTAACGTCTTCATCTAAATATTTTTCATTTTCTTTCAACTCTTCAACAATAGGACGAACTCGCTCATTTAGTTCTAACAATTTTTTCCTGTTGTTTGCCATAGAACTGAATTTATTCTTAATCGAATCCCAAACCATCTCATCCTCCCCAAAACAGGTAAATTTAATTTCAACAATATATCAATGTAATACACTTTGAAAGCGAACTCAGTATCGCCAAAATAAGTATATTTCTTATTAATAAAAATCAACTGGGTAGCGAGGGTTTAATTCAATCCTTTCATCCTACACATGAACAACTTCGGCCAACCGAATTCACAAACATAATAGATATTAATTATCATAATCAATTTCATCTAATACCACTCACCCACCCCGGTTGGCACCAAAGGTTGGCAGCACCCAAAAAAAACCGCAAATAAACGCAGAAAAGGGTTAACTCTGAAAATGAGTTAACCCTTTAATATTACACTAGTTTTGCACTAGATGGTGACCCCGGCAGGAATCGAACCTGCGGCACCAGGATTAGGAATCCTGTGCTCTATCCTACTGAGCTACGGGGCCACTTTATGTGAAAACAGATGGAGAACTTTAGCGCATTTCTCCGTCCGAGGCGAGAATTAATATCCAAACCGTTTTTCGATTGCAAGCAATTTTTTGATTATTTCCTTTATTTTCCATGCAGTCCGGCACTACGTATATAACGGGATCTTCTGCACCTAGATATTTACCGGAGAAACAATACTTATCGTTACATTTGGTTGACAGACGCATACATTCATGCAAGAACGCTTTTCAGCTTAACACCGTTAAGCGCAGGAGAATCAAGACGATGAATGTCAATTCAAAAACAATTGATGCACCGCAGCAGCCGTTGCGTATGCTGATTCTGGATGCCGCCCGCAAGCTCTTTGCCGAGCACGGGTACGCGCAGGTTTCCATGCGCAAACTGGCTACCACCATCGGCTACTCACCGACCACCATCTATCATCACTTTAAGGATAAGAAGGAACTCTTCCTCTGCCTTACTGAAGAGACCTACCGGGATTTCCTGCAGCGCATCAATGGAATCATTGCCACTGCTCCTCCCCCGCGTGAAGCCTTGAAAAACATTCTCTACACCCTTGTGGACATGGGGCTGGAAAACCCCAGTGCCTACCGGGTGGGCTTCATGATGGAAAGCGATCTCTGGAAGGATCACGATTCCCACTTTCAGGATAATCCGCTGGGCAAAACCATGTACAACCGCATCAATAAATGCGTTAAAGACTGCCTGCCCAAAAACGCTTCAGACGAGGACGTGCTGGTCACCGCAAACTCTGTAGTTGCCGCAACCCATGGACTTACCTCACTTTTGATCACCTACCCCTCTTTTGAATGGGGTCCGCTGGACAGATTGAAAGCGCAGGTAATTGACTCCGCTGTTGACGCCATCGGCTGATTACTATAATCGAACTAATCTTTTTCGCACGGGTCGGATTAAATTCCGTTATTTATATAAGGACTTCCAACATGAACAAGAAAAGTGCCATGAAAACGAACAAAAAGCCCAAGAACCACGTTGTATCACTGCTGCAACCCAAGGATGCCCTGAACCGGGTAATGAAACGGTTCCGCTCCCTGCAATCCCCGGACGGCTACTGGGTCTTCGCACTGGAAGCTGATGTTACCATCCCTTCCGAATACATCATGTTCAACAGATTTCTGGGCCGCAAAATGGACAAAGGTGTTGCCGAGCGACTGGGCAACTACATCCGCGCCAAGCAGATGCCGGACGGCGGCTGGCCCCTGCACGATGAAGACGGCCCCATCAACATAAGTGCATCCGTAAAGGCATACATGGCCCTGAAGATGCTCGGTGATGATAAAAACGATCCGCACATGGTCCGCGCCCGCAGAACCATTCTTGCAAAAGGCGGTGCTGAAACATGTAACGTGTTCACCCGTATCTGCCTTGCCACCTTCGGTCAGATTCCGTGGCACTGCCCTCCGGCCATGCCAGTGGAAATCGTGCTGCTGCCCAAATGGTTCTTCTTTCATCTGGATAAAGTCTCATACTGGTCCCGCTCGGTTATCTACCCGCTGCTTTTGATCTACGCCAAGCAGCCGGTCTGCCGGCTGCGTCCGGAAGAAGCTGTGCCTGAACTTTTCTGCAAACCTGCAGAAGAGCACATTCATATTGATAAGTGGCGCAACAAAAGCTGGCGCAAAAATTTCTTCATCTTCACCGACCGTTTCCTGAAACGGACCATGCACCTGATCCCCAAGAAGATTAACGACAAGGCCATTAAATACGCCACAGAATGGACCCGCGAACACATGGCCGGACGCGGCGGCATCGGGGCGATCTTTCCGGCAATGGCCAACGCGGTCATGGCCCTGCACCTGATGGGTTTTGATGAATCCGACCCGGATTACGCCCGCGGCCTGCAGGCTGTGGACGACCTCATGGTTGATAAATTCCACGTGCCTGAAAAGTCGCCATGGGAACACACTGTCATTACCGGCGGTGCGGAACTTTCAGCGGCACCGGAGCTGGATATTTCCCCCAACCACGGTACTGCTGAGAACCTCGAACAGGCCATGTGCCAACCCTGCAACTCCCCCATCTGGGATACCTGCCTGACCCTTTCGGCAATGATGGAAGCAGGTGAGGACCAGAACAGCAGATGTACCCAGCAGTCCCTGAACTGGCTCTGGGACCAGCAGATTTTCTTCCGTGGGGACTGGATTTCCAAAGCCCCCAAGCTCGAAGGCGGCGGCTGGGCTTTCCAGTTTGAAAACACCTTCTACCCCGACCTTGATGACACCGCCATGGTGCTTATGGCCATGTGTCGCGCCGGGGTTCTGGATCAGCCCGAACATCACGAAAATTTTGTTAAAGGCGTAAACTGGCTCATCGGCATGCAGTCCACCAACGGCGGCTGGGCGGCATTCGATATCGACAACTGCGCCGAATACCTGAACGACATCCCCTTTGCGGACCACGGTGCCCTGCTAGACCCGCCCACATCCGACCTGACCGCCCGTGTGGTCGAGCTACTGGGTGTTATCGGTTACGACAAGAGCTTTAAGCCCATCAAACGCGGTATTGAATTCCTGAAAAAAGAACAGGAAGACGACGGTTCATGGTTCGGCCGCTGGGGTGTGAACTATATTTACGGCACATGGTCCGTGCTTTGCGGGTTGCGTCAGGCCGGGGAAGACATGAATTCTTCCTATGTCTGCAAGGCCGTGGAATGGTTTGAAAACCATCAGAACAAAGACGGCGGCTGGGGCGAAACCTGCCTGAGCTACAACAGCAAGCATTTTGCGGGTCTGGGCGATTCCACTGCCTCACAGACTTCATGGGCCCTGCTGGGACTCATGGCTGCCGGGCGGGTTCACTCCAAAGCTGTCAGCCGCGGTATCCGCTACCTGCTGGACACTCAGAAAGATGACGGCAGCTGGGATGAAACCCTTTTCACCGGAACCGGATTCCCCAAGGTTTTCTACCTGCGTTACCACGGCTACTCCCAATACTTCCCCATGTGGGCACTGGGCGTGTACAAACGTTTTGTGGCCGATGAAGACACCAAGCAGATCATGATGCGCCGCGACACCCCGCTCGACCTCGGCAGGAAATGGTAGCGTGGACAACGATTCACTCCTGATCAGCAACACGGTCCCGGCTTACGAGACGGGACCGGATGACCGCATGCACTGCCACTGGCTTATGCATCACCTGCAGGAAGCTGCTACCGCGCATGCGGATTCCTTTGGCTTCGGCATTGAAGGCATGGCCAAACTAGGCTGCTTCTGGGTGCTGACTTCCATGCGCATTGAAATTGCCGAACTGCCTGTACGCGAAAAGGAATTTACACTGACAACATGGTCACGCGGAGCTAAGAAGTTGCGTGCTTTCCGCGACTTCTCCGGCTGCGATGAAACAGGACGCGAGATCGTCCGGGCCACTTCTGAATGGATGGTGCTGGACTCTGAAACACGCCGTCCCATTGCAGTTGATCAAAAACTGAATCTGCACGCTCTGGACCGCTGCGCTTTCCCGGACAGCATGAAACGACTGCGTCCCGGCACACCGGAAAAAGAAATCCGCTCCCTGAAAGTTGGGTACAGCTCCCTCGATGCCAACGGACACGTAAACAACACCGAATACCTGCGCTGGTCATTCGATGGTCTACGTCCGCTGGGCCTGGATCAGAACAAGGTCAAATCTATCCGCATTGCATTTCTTTCCGAAGTTTTCGAAGGAAATGAAATCAAGTTGATGAATTGTGATTGCGGCGAAAATGGTTTTGAATTGATCGGCATGAATGAGAGTGAGGGGAAGGCTGCATTTGCTTTGAGAGTTGAATAGAAATATTTTGGAGATCAAAGATCAAAAGCTCAGTATATGATTTCATATGCTGAGCTTTTTTCATATCTGCCCGCAAATTCTGTAGAACGCCTCAGAATTATGAAACTAATCTTTGACAATATTACACATGCTATATAAAAACAGAAAAACAATAACTGAAATATTCAAAAAAAGTTAAGGACTAGCTATGAAATCAATAAAAACAGGCATTATATGCATAATGGCACTCCTCTGCTTGATTGCCGCCCCCGCACAGGCGGAAGAAAACAAAAAAATGGAAGTTGCTCTAGAATTAGCCCACGCAATGCTCGACACAGAAGCCCTGTACACAGCATTTCACTACATGACCATAATGGCGGTCGAAGCCGGGGTTTATAATGATCCGGAAACAGAAGGCTACAGAGAACCGCTAATCAACGCATACAAGGAAGCATTTAAAGAAACATTCTACGACCCGGAGATTCTTGACTCCATGTACCTTCTACATGCAGAAGTCTACACTGAGGAATTCAACAAAAAAGAACTTGAGGGACTGCTGCACTTCTACAAAACACCTCTGGGAAAAAAATTCGCGAAAAAACAACAAATAATCATGCAAAAAGGTGAGAAAAAAGCTGAAGATTTACTCAGCTCTGTTTTTGCAAATAGATTTGATGAAAAACTGGCTCCTAAAATCGAAAAGCTGCAAAATGATGGAATTATGCCCACTGAATAATACCCCCAAACGGGTTGCCATGCATCAAGACATCAAAAAAACACAAACACTTAGAACAACAAGACTTCATTATGAGATATTTTCAAATTCTACTTTCATGCACGCTATTGGCAATAATCTTATCTTGCGCAGCTAAAAAGCCACAGCCACAAGCAGACAGCCATCTTGAAGCTGCATATGACTTTGTAGAAATAACTTTCAATATAGAAGCAGCCTATCAGGCATTCTACGAAACGACCCTCACGGAAGCAGAAATCAATTTCAAAGAAAGCAAAAAATTAGCAAAATATAGCGATATAATACTAAAAACACTGAAAGACAGCCTACAGGAAGATTTATATGAGCTCAGAGCAAAGAAAGGAATTAGAACTGTGATGGCAAACACTTATGTCAATGAGTTCACTGAAAAAGAACTAACCGAGCTTGTAAAAGCACACGAAACCAACACAAGATGGAATCGCAGGACGATACTCCTCCCTAAACTCGTCAAAGCCAAAAAAGATGCAAAAACATCTGTACTAACATTACTGGATTCAAAGTTCGGAACCGAATCAGAATTTTTCAAAAAATTTATGACCAAAGTAAAACAACTCCAAGAACAGGGACAGTTACCCGAATAACTTAAACCGCTGCAATCCCCCCCCGAAACATACCTAAACACCCTGACCTTTTTTAATACAGACATCCCCATCCCCGCATGCTATGCAAAACTATGCCTAAACCACTGCAAACAATCCTTATCAAACCCGCAGGCCCGGACTGCAACATGGGCTGCACCTACTGCTTCTACTTGGAAAAAAACTCGCTGTTTAATGAAAACCCGATTCATCGCATGTCTGAAGACATACTTGAAGAGCTTATAAGGCAGACCATGGAACAATCCGGGGATCAGGTCAGCTTTATCTGGCAGGGCGGCGAGCCGACGCTCATGGGACTTAATTTCTTCCGCAAAGCAGTTGATTTGCAGCAACTCTATGGGCGCGGACAGATGGTCGGAAACGGTTTGCAGACCAACGGACTGCTCATAGATGACGACTGGATTCAGTTCCTTAAATCATACAACTGGCTGGTCGGCCTGTCTCTGGACGGACCTGAGCATGTGCACGACCACTACCGCCGGACTCGTAGCGGAAACGGCACATGGAAAACAATTTCAGCCAATGCCGAAAAAATGATCGCCGCCGGACTGGCTGTAAACGCGCTTATTGTCGTTAACGACCACTCGGTTCATTTCCCGGATGAAATATATGAATTTCACAAGAATATGGGTCTATCCCATATGCAGTTCATCCCCTGTGTGGAAGCAGACAGAGTCAATCCATCACTTCTCTCCCCTTTTTCCGTTCCTGCTGACAAATACGGGCATTTCCTCTGCCGTATATTCGACCTTTGGATGGCTGATTTCCCGGCCCTGAACCCGCGCACGTCCCTACGCATGTTCGATTCTTTACTTCATCGCTACATAGGCCACCCTGCGCCGGAATGTACCATGCTTAAAGAATGCGGAAACTATGTGGCTGTGGAGCATAACGGAGATGTCTTTTCCTGCGATTTCTTTGTCCAGCCGGAATGGAAACTCGGCAACATACAGGATTCGAGCCTCATCAAAATGCTGAACTCCGGCAGACAACACGATTTCGGATACAGAAAGGCAAATCTGCCTGCCGAGTGTATAAACTGCCGCTGGCTATCTCTATGTCGCGGAGGTTGTCCCAAAGACCGAATTCCTCAAAACAATAAAAGTGGGCTGAATTACCTATGTCCGGCCTACAAACTGTTCTTTGAGTACTCGGATAAAAGATTCCGCCAGCTCGCCCATGCCTTGCAAAAACCACGCATCACCCCGGCTGCGAAACAAAAGACAGGCAGAAATCAGCCCTGCCCCTGCGGAAGTGGTAAGAAATTCAAAAAATGTTGCGCTGAGTAAGCAAAAAACTTTTACCCACTCCCCATTCTCACGTATAGTTATGCTGATTCTCTAATTCGGCGTTACACATGAACCTCTTTGTTGAGTCGTGCTATCTGCGCCGGACTGAACTGGAGCAGGCCATGAAAGACAAGACACGGCGAGAATTCCTCAGAGACGGGCTGGCACTTACAGCCGGAGCAATGGCTTCCGGTGTGCTGGGCGATACACAAACAGCCGAAGCAAAACCCACAGGTAAAAAATCATCCCCAAAAACAG
Organism: Desulfovibrio sp. JC010; assembly: GCF_010470675.1. Classification (NCBI taxonomy): domain Bacteria; kingdom Pseudomonadati; phylum Thermodesulfobacteriota; class Desulfovibrionia; order Desulfovibrionales; family Desulfovibrionaceae; genus Desulfovibrio; species Desulfovibrio sp. JC010. The sequence continues at coordinate 24,098 of NZ_VOIQ01000014.1, read as the reverse complement.
GCAAAAGACGGCCCAACATCATGCTGATCATTACCGACCAGCAGCGGCAGGAACAGCACTGGCCTGCAGGGTGGCTCGATAAGAACATGCCCAGCATGGCACGCCTGCAAAACAAGGGCGTTACTTTCACCAACAATTTCACAGCCGCTGCCGCCTGCTCCCCAAGCCGGGCAAGCTTCCTGACCGGGGTTTATCCCAGCGTACACGGCGTAACGCAGGTTCCGCCCAATCCTCCCTTGGGAGGAGACATAACCAACATCTTCAAGTTGGTTGAAAAAGCCGGATACGATATCGCCTACAAAGGCAAAATGCATCTCTTTACCCCGCAATCCAATCCGTCCATGGACAACTTTACCAGCTACGATATTAAATGGGCCGCAGATAATTACCGCGCCAACCGCTGGAATCCGCCGGACTGCGCCGTGGATATCGGCGGCAACCCGTGGATCGGAGGTGGGTATCCGAGCAACGACCAGCGTTTTGTGGACGGAGTACCGGAAACCTACAACCGCATGACTCCAGCCATAACTAACGGCGAGACCATTTTCGAATATCTGGACAACCATGATCCGGACACAGACAATCCATTTCTCATGGTCTGCTCCTTCGGTAACCCGCACGACATCAGTGCCTGGCCGGATCAGGACAAATGGGGTTACGACAAGGCGGACTATGACGACCTTGATGAAATCAACCTGCCGCCGAACTACAATGACAGCCTTGATGAAAAACCATCCGCCCAGAAGGAATACCAGAAGCTCTGCGACAAGGTTTCCAGCTGCCCCACTAAAAAGGACCGGGTGGATTTCTGCCGTTTCTATGCCCACCTGCACAGAGTGGTCGACAAACAGATTTCAGCTGTTCTTGATAAGCTTGAAGAAAAGGGACTCACCGAAGATACTGTTATTTTCCGTATTGCAGACCACGGAGAACAGGGCTGGTCGCACCAGATGATCCAGAAAGGGGTAAACAGCTATCAGGAAACCATCAACGTTCCGCTGATCATCTCCAATCCGAAGCTCTTTCCCAAAGGGACCAAAACCGAATCCTTTTCCAGCCTGATCGATCTTGTACCCACCGTGGCGGAACTGACCGGAGCCGCTGCACCTGAAGAATTAAAAAAGGCGGGTATCCACGGCAAGTCCCTTGTCCCGGTCATGAACGATCCCAACGCAAGTGTCCGTGACCGGGCCATGTTCTTTACCGAAGATTGTGAATCACTCTTCGAAGGTCTGCTGGGAATGAAAAACGTATATGATACTGTAGCGGGCAAAATCCGCAGTATCCGCTACAAAGACTGGATGTATGCTGTCTACTTCACCAACAAAGGCACCAAGCTGGAATACGAAATGTATAATCTGGCCGATGATCCGGGACAGATGGTCAATCTGGCTTGGGGAGCACGGGCAAAAGCCAACCGGGCCATGATGCAAAAACTACATGACATGCTGACGGATGAGCTGGTAAAATACAAAGCGTTGCCTGATGGGTTTAAATGGCCAAAAAAGGCGGGGGTAAAATCCGTTTAATTATTCCCGCAACTGAAAATCATACTCCCCCGGCCCTACCGGGGGAGGTTTTATTTGCCCAAATTCTGTGCTAAGAAAAACAGACTTGGAAGCAATCTTCCGGGATGCGTTTCAATATAACTTTAATTTGCAATAATTCTGCCCCTAAGCCCCCGTTCCGCTTGACTTCCCACCATTTCTCAGCTAAATATACCGCCTTCGTGCAGCAACATTATTGCGCACGTTGTGCAGTGTATCACGTCTTCGACCCTTATGAATTCAAGGATAACGAAAGGTTGCGAAAGCAATATTTTCCTAAAAAAGAAGACATTTTCATTTGTCCGAAAAGAACGGACATTAAAACAATTTTTCCGCAAAGAGAGAAAGGATTATGCAAGTTGCAGGTAAAGAACTTGAGGTTCAGCAGGGTGCGCTTTGCGGCGAGGTTCTCAAAGAGGCCTTGTCCAAAAAGCAGTTCAAGAACGTTGTAGTAGCCAAATGCGGCGATACCTTTCTTGATCTCACCACCACCGTGCCTGCCGACTGTACCGACCTTGAGCCGGTAATGGCTGACTCCGAAGAAGGTCTGGAAGTAATCCGCCACTCCACTGCACACCTTATGGCTGAAGCGGTGAAGAAGCTCTTCCCCACTGCCAAGGTGACCATCGGCCCCGCAATCGCCAGCGGCTTCTACTACGACTTCGACTATGAACGCCCCTTCACTCCTGAAGATCTGGAGGCCATCGAAGCCGAAATGCTGCGCCGTGTGGGTGCCAACGAAGAATTTACCCGCGAAGAGCTTTCCAGCGCGGACGCGATCAAAAAATTCGAGGGCATGAACGAGTCCTACAAAATCGAACTGATCAACGATCTGGGTGAAGACACTGTTTCCGTATACTCCAACGGTGAGTTTGCAGACCTCTGCCGTGGCCCCCACGTGGCCCGCACCGGCATGCTCAAGGCCTTCAAGCTGCTCTCCGTTGCAGGTGCCTACTGGCGTGGAGATGAAAACCGCGAACAGCTGCAGCGCATCTACGGAACAGCTTTTCCCGATCCCAAGTCCCTGAAAAAGCACCTTGCCCAACTTGAGGAAGCTAAAAAACGCGACCACCGCAAACTGGGAACCCAGCTTGACCTTTTCTCCGTGAACCCCGAAGTGGGCGCAGGCATGACCATCTGGCACCCCAAAGGTGCGCTGATCAGAGCCATCCTTGAAGACTTCGAACGCAAGGAACACCTCAAGCGCGGCTACCAGTTCGTACAGGGTCCGCTCATTCTCAAGCGTGAGCTTTGGGAAAAGTCCGGTCACTACGACAACTACCGCGAAAACATGTATTTCACTGAGATTGATGAGCAGTCATACGGCATTAAACCCATGAACTGCCTCTCTCATATGCTGGTATTCAAATCCAGACTGCGCAGCTATCGTGACATGCCCCAACGTTACTTTGAACACGGGGTTGTCCACCGCCATGAGAAATCCGGCGTACTGCACGGCCTGCTCCGTGTGCGTACCTTCACTCAGGATGATGCGCACCTCATCTGCCGCCCGGATCAGCTTCGCGATGAAATCATCGGGGTAGCCAAGTTTGTCGGCGACGTGATGGATCTGTTCGGATTTGAATACGAAGCGGAAGTCAGCACCAAACCTGAAAAGGCCATCGGTTCTGATGAAGATTGGGACAGAGCAACAGAAGCTCTCGAAGGCGCACTCAATGAAATGGGTATGGAATACACCATAAATGAGGGCGACGGCGCGTTCTACGGTCCCAAAATCGACATTATTATTAAAGATGCACTTGAACGCCGCTGGCAATGTGCTACAATCCAGTGTGATTTTACCTTGCCAGAGCGGTTCGACTTAAGCTATGTGGGCGAAGATGGTGGTCGTCACAGACCAGTAATGCTACACCGGGTAATCCTCGGTTCCATCGAGCGCTTCATCGGTGTTCTCCTTGAACACACCGGTGGCGCACTGCCTGCCTGGCTGTCCCCTGTTCAGGCAAAAATTCTCACTGTCACCGACTCTCAGAACGAATTTGCACAAAAAGTCTTGCAGTTTCTGCAAGAAAAGGGCATTCGTGCCGAGGTTGATTATCGCAATGAGAAACTGGGCTACAAAGTTCGGGAGGCCCAGCTTGAAAAAATCCCGTTCATGTTAGTAGTAGGCGACAAAGAAGTCGCTGCGGAATCGGTCAATGTAAGGGCCCGCGACGGGGAAGACCCCGGACTCAAATCTATTGAAGATGCGGCAGAGCTTATTTCGACCGCCATTAATGAACCATTCAAACGCGGAGGCATGAGCTATAGCTTTTCATAGAGACAGGCGTCCCTATCGCAGGGATGACGGTGCCCGCCGAAACGAGCGCATTAGAGTTCCCAGAGTCATGGTTATTGACGATGAGGGTAATCAGTTGGGTGAACTTCCCACACGTGAAGCCCTTGAAATAGCACAGGACCGGGGTCTTGATCTGGTTGAAGTTGCAGAAAAGGCAGATCCGCCTGTTTGCAAGATTATGGACTATGGTAAGTTCAAATATCAGCAGCAGAAGCGTAAGCAGGAAGCCAAAAAGAAGCAGACGATAGTCCAGATCAAGGAAGTCAAGTTTCGCCCCAAGACAGACGAGCACGATTACCAGACAAAGCTCAAGCACATCCGTCGGTTTCTTGAAGGCGGCGACAGGTGCAAAGTCACTATATTTTTCAGGGGCCGAGAAATTGTCCATAAGGACAGAGGGTTGGCTGTTCTGGAGCGAGTCAAAGAAGAGACCATGGATATTTCCAAAATGGAACAGGCTCCAAGGTCCGAAGGCCGCACCATGAACATGATGTTGGCTCCTATTAAAAAATAAGGTCTTTTCCGGCTTAACAGCCGGTATTCCCTAGGAGGATAAAATGCCTAAAATGAAGACTAGAAGAGGCGCTGCAAAGCGTTTCGCAAAAACCGGTAGTGGTAAATTCAAGCGTCGTCGTCAGGGTCTGCGTCATATCCTGACCAAGAAAAACGCTAAACGTAAAAGCAGACTCGGCCAGAGCACCACTGTTGACAGTGCGAACATCGGTCAGGTCAAGCGCATGCTCCCCTACGCTTAATTGCGTGAGCATAATACTGAATTAATTAGATTATACACTCCTGTCCGCGGTAATAACACACGTTCGCGGCGGGTTTTAAGAGAAGAAATTCCCCAGGAGGAATACAATGAGAGTAAAACGTGGTGTAGCCGCCAAGAGGCGTCACAAAAAATATTTAAAGATGGCCAAGGGTTTCCGTGGTTCCGGATCAACCCTTTACCGCACCGCCAGAGAGCGCGTTGAGCGTTCACTCTGCATGGCTTACGTTGGTCGTAAGCTGCGCAAACGCGACATGCGTAAACTCTGGATTCAGCGTATTAACGCAGCAGCACGCCTGAACGGTCTGTCCTACAGCCGTCTTATTCACGGCCTCTCCCTCGCCGGTGTTGCTCTGAACCGTAAAGTTCTCGCCGATATCGCAGTTAACGATGCTCCTGCATTCGCTAAAATCGTCGAGACCGCTAAAGCTCAGGTTAGCTAAAGTGTCGGACGTAAAGTCCCTGTTACAGGAACTTGAAGGCCTGGTCCCGGAGTGCGAAGCACGCCTGGATCAGGCTTCTTCTTTGTCTCAGATGGAAGACATCAAGATCGATCTTCTCGGCCGCAAAGGACGCGTTGCCAAGATTATGTCCGGTCTGCCCTCACTTCCCAACGAAGACAAGCCTGTCGCAGGTAAAAAAGCCAATGAAGTAAAGGCCGCTCTCACCGAACTTATTGAGGGAAGCAAAGGCCAGCTTGAAAAAGCAGCCATCGCTGAGAGCCTCTCCCGTTTTGACCCCACCATGCCCGGACGCAAACCTGCTGAAGGTTCGCTGCACCCGGTCACTCTCGTCATGGACGAAATCTGTGACGTATTCATCGGGCTGGGATTCGAGGTCGTAACCGGTCCCGAAGTTGAAAACGACTGGTACAACTTCGAAGCACTGAACATTCCGCCGGAGCACCCCGCGCGCGACATGCAGGACACCCTGTACATTTCAGATTCCATCCTGCTGCGCACCCACACCTCCCCCCTGCAGATCCGCACCATGAAGGACAGAACTCCTCCGCTGGCAGCGATTGCACCGGGTAAGGTATACCGCAGGGACTCCGACCTGACCCACACCCCCATGTTCCACCAGATCGAAGGCTTTCTCGTCGATCAGAATGTGAGCATGGCGGACCTGCGCGGAACACTGACCGCATTCGTCCATCAGCTTTTCGGACCCAAGACTGACGTTCGTTTCCGCCCCAGCTTCTTCCCCTTTACCGAGCCCAGCGCGGAAGTAGATATTTCCTGCGTTATGTGCGGCGGCAAAGGAACCATCGACGGCAAACCCTGCCGCGTATGCAAGCAGACCGGCTGGGTGGAAATCCTCGGCTGCGGCATGATGGACCCCAACGTAATGAAAGCAGTTGATTACGATACCGAAAAATACTCCGGTTTCGCATTCGGACTCGGCATTGAACGCGTAGCCATGCTCAAATACGGCATCGGCGACCTGCGCATGTTCTTTGAAAACGATATCCGGTTCCTCGAACAGTTTTCCTAATATATACGCAGTAGATACTGCTGGAGGCTCAAATGCTTTTAAGCATGCAATGGCTGCGGGATTTCGTTCCTTATGAGGGCGAAATTCAGGAGCTTGGCGACAGGCTGACCATGCTCGGCCTTGAGCTTGAAGAAATTTTCAATCCATTTGAAGCGATCAAAGACATCGTTGTCGGTCATGTTGTGGAGTGCGGTAAGCACCCCGAAGCTGACAAGCTGTCTGTTTGTAAAGTAGACGTCGGTGACGACGAGCTTCTTGATATCGTTTGCGGCGCACCCAACGTGAAGCAGGGCATCAACGTGCCCGTTGCCAAAGTGGGCACCACCATGCCCGGCGATTTCAAGATCAAAAAAGCCAAACTCCGCGGCGTAAAATCCCACGGTATGATCTGCTCCGAGCGCGAACTGGAACTTTCCGACGCGCACGAAGGCATCATGATCCTGCCCGAAGGACTGAAGCCCGGTGCTAAGTTCACTGAAGCAATGAACATGGAAGACACCGTCATGGATCTGGGTATCACTCCCAACCGTGCCGACTGCCTCTCCATGCTCGGAATTGCCCGTGAAGCTGCGCTGGCATTTGATCTGCCCATCACCATGCCGAAACTCAACCTCGTTGAGAACGGCGGTAATGCAGCAGATATGCTCAAGATCGAAATCGACGATCCTGAACTCTGCCCGCTCTATCAGGCCAGAATCCTGCAGGGCGCAAAAATCGCACCTTCCCCGGACTGGATGCGTTACCGTCTCCTTTCCGTGGGTGTACGTCCCATCAGCAATATTGTTGATGTGACCAACTACGTTCTTTTCGAAATGGGCCAGCCCCTGCACTCCTTTGACGCAGACCTGCTCAAAGGCGACAAGATTCGCGTAGGCCTTGCTCCTGAAGGAATGAAATTCACCACCCTTGATGAACAGGAACGCAAACTTATCGATTCCGACCTGCTCATCTGGGATGCCGAGCGTCCGGTTGCTCTGGCCGGTGTTATGGGTGGCATGAACTCCGAGATTCACGACGGTTCCACCAACGTGGTCCTTGAATCCGCTGTGTTCCGTCCCGGCCTCATCCGCAAAACCGCACGCCGTCTGGCCCTGCCCTCCGAAGCATCCTACCGCTTCGAGCGCGGCGTGGACCAGCAGCTGAACACCTTTGCCATGGACCGTGCAGCCCAGCTCATGAGCGAACTGTCCGGCGCAAAAGTTGTTTCCGGCGTGGCCAAGAACGAACCCAAGCCATGGCAGGACCGTACCCACGATTACCGCCACAAACGCTGCAACAGCTGGCTTGGTCTCGATCTCGAACCTGAGTTCAGTAAAAAAGCTTTCTCCCTCATGGGACTGGAAGTTAATGATAGCGATGCAGACTGCTGGAAGGTATCCACTCCCTCCTACAGACTGGACCTCGAACGCGAGGCCGACCTGTACGAAGAAGTAGCCCGCTACTTCGGCATGGATAAAATTCCTTCCGTACTGCCCCGCATCTCCAAGACCTTCGACGCTTCCGTTATTGCGGAAACCCCTTACGGCTTTTACCGCCGCATCAAGAACTGGGGCCGCGGCGTTGGTCTGCATGAAGCAATCAACTACAGCTTCGTGGGTGATGATGATCTCGACCTGCTGGGCCTGCCCGAAGAAGGCCGCGTGAACATCGCCAACCCCTTGAGCGAAGACCAGAACGTAATGCGTACCGAGCTGGCTCCCGGCCTGCTTAACACCGTGCGTCACAACCTCGCACAGGGCAACACCCATATCCGGGTCTTCGAAATCGCCAAGAAATTCATCAAGGATGAAACTTCCGACACTGAAACCCGCGAGCAGTCCCGTCTGGGCATCATGCTCAACGGTCCCCGTTCCGGAGCCGAATGGCCTAATGAACAGGGCGATGCCGACTACATGGACGTGAAAGGGCTCGTAGAACATCTGCTGGCTGACCTCAAACTGGGCCAAGCTTCCTTCTCCCTCGTTGAAGATCACAGCTACCTTGAGCCCTGCGTGAACATCACCCTCGGTGATCAGGAAATCGGTTTCATGGGCATGGTCAAGCCGGATATTGCCGACAAGTACCACGCCAAAAAAGAAGTCTGGATGGCCGACCTCAACGCAGACCTGCTGCGCGAGATCGTCATGGGTCACACGATCAAATTCCAGACTCTGCCGGTATTCCCGCCCTCCAGACGTGACGTGACCGTAATCGGTCCCGTCTCCCTGCACGCGGAAACCATCAAGGACGCGATCCTTGGCCTCAAGCTGCCGCTGATCGAATCCGTGGAACTGGTTAACGTGTTTGTACCTGAAGGCCAGGAAGACGAGCGCAACCTCTCCTTCCGCATCACCTACCGCCACGGCCAGAAAACCCTGACCGACAAGGCAGTAGACAAAGAACACAAGAAGGTTCTCGCAGGACTTGAGAAGGCCCTGCCTGTACGTTTCTAAGTTTTGTACTGACGAGATTTAAAGTCCCGGCTGAACTATGTTCAGCCGGGATTTTTTTGATGCCTTAATATCGTTATCTACGCAATTTATTACGCAATGCAAAAGCAAAAAGAGCTGCCTGAATAGGCAGCAAAACGTTGAGTATAGCTTTCCAGAGATAATTCCAATCCGAGATTACGGCCCCCGCCACATTAGTCTTGATAAGCGGTAGGTACCAAAGCCAACGACGAATGATGTGATCAGCAGTCGGAAAAATTTCGTCACATAATTTAAAGGTGAAATGCGGGCCGCAATAGCCTATTGCCAGCAGTGCAAGGGGAGCCGTAAACAATGAACACAGAATTAGAAATGCCCGTAGTGGTTTTTCGCCAAAGCCACTGGAAAGGAAATATAGGTTTAGGTAAGCGGCTTTGAACCAATTTGATGGTGTTGTTAAAAGATTTTCATTACGTATTTTTTGCTGACATCTCTTTTCGCGGTAATGCCAAGCAGAAGTCTGTACTTGATCTGAGCAATTTATAGATATTTTTTTAAGACGACGATATATCTCTTCAACTTCTGAAGTAGGAACACTGTGCCGTTCGTCGTATATTGGAGCGTATTTTTCCTTTATTGCATTATCCCAATTGCAATTGATAAATTTAAATGATTCTATATTTGTTTCAGTAAGGGAGAGATTTGTTATATCCGATGCTTCAAAAAGTATTGTTTCTTTCGATATAGCACCGGCAAACGTAGTTGGTTCCTTAAAGGTTGACTTTTGAAAATATGCCCATTCTCTGAAAAGAACATGGTTAAAAAAAGTTTCACCTTGAAATTCTACTTGGTGAAAGATGGCAAGATGATTAAAAATATTAGATGAAAAGTCAGCTTCCTTACAAAAATACATATTATAAAAATATGACGCACTTCTAAAATGAGACAATATTAGATTTAGGCTTCCTATAAATTTTGCCTTTTCAAAGTTAACAATATCTCTAAATTTTACTTTATTAAAAGATACGTCATTATTAAATAATGTATCTATAAAACTTACCTGATTGTAAAAATCAACTTCTGCAAATTTTATATCTCCATTAAAACATACTGAAGACATTTTTATTTCATCATGAAACTCAGTGCTTTGAAAATGAACTTCATTATTAAATACCGTAGAGAAGAACAGCACTGGTGCAAGAAATTCTGTTCGACGGAAAAAAACTTCACTATAAAATTTTGATCCTGTAAAATCTATATGTTTCGAGACCCTTGCATCATCAAAGTAAGTCATCCCTAGAAATGTAGTACGATTGAAAGAGGTATATCCACCAAAACAAGCTTCATTGAAGAAAACATAGCCTTTAAATATGCATTTATTAAAATTAATAGAAGGTAAAAATTTATACTTCTCAGTACTCTTGAACTCTGTAAATGAAATGTGCGCTAAAAAAATTGTTCCAGCAAAATTACATCGTGGAGTCCAATTTTCAGGAATTGACATGTCATAGAGTTCAGGTTCAACTTCTTCCCCTGCATCAACTACGTCCTTTATTCTTTTGAAGACTAATTGATTGAAATCATCCTCAGCCATTAATGCTGGCCTTTCCTTTTTTTTACTCGACCTAGGGACTCCCTCACGCCATTCCGCAAAACATGAAACATATTTATGTTCAGCTGGAGCATGAAAAATACAATATTCATTTCCTTCATTATCTACATATGTTATCTCATAATACTTACACCAATGATTGTGCTTAGCTCCAACGCAACAAGCCATATCTCAACTCCATAATTAATTTAATCGACCTTCGTATTAGGACAAACCACCCCCACCAAATATGCCGTCCCCATGGCCCCGAACAAATTAATCAGCACAAACACCGTAGAAAACTGCCAGCCGAAGTAAGCCAGCAGCACGGGCAGAAGTACAGGCTTTACAGATCGGCAGCCGATAAAATTTGCGATAATAAATGTCGATGCCCCCTTCTCTTTAAGGCTTTTGAAAAGCGGGTACCAAGCATAGATCGGCCCCATAGAAATAATTCCGGCCAATCCGGATAAAAACACGCCCCGGATCCCGGTTTTGCTGCCCAGAAAACGGGCCACAGTTGCCGGATCGAGATAACGATTAATCAATGTCATCATCACCAGCACGATACAGATGGGAAGACCAAGCTGGGTAAACAGAGCTTTACAAACCTTGATGGACCGGGCTGTCGATTCGGGATCATACAACTGGCAAAGTCCGTAAATACAAGCAACTGCCAGAGGAAATAACCACGGTTTGCTGTACTTCCAGCCGATTTGTATAAAGTTCGACATCAGAGCAGCCCTCCCAAGTTGGAACCCAGTAAGGACATGACTACGGCCATCACGAACCCGCAAATATTACGCACCAGAGCAAAACGCGTCCCCAAGGCTGCTGCTTCTGCCGGAAGTTGAATAAGCCCCACCGTCACCCAGGCCATCATCAGGGCGATGACCCCGGCCTGCTTAACCCCGGCACTGAGCAGACTGTCCCCGATAACATAACTGTTCACCGGATTACCTACCAACACACTGCCGAGAGCCGCACCTAATATGGAATCCTGCACTATAGAACCGGAAAACAATTCGAACAAAGCTTTCTCTGAAACAAAACCACGAAACAACCCCAGCAGCATAATCACCCCGGCCAGCTTGGGCAGAATCTGGTAAAACTGGCGAAGCCCCTTCTGAAAGGCCGCACTCCAGAGTTCACCTTCACTTAAAGTCTCAGTCCGGTGTTCAGTTGCACCTGCTCCCGAACGAACTGAACTTTGCTTAAGGTAATCTTCAACGGCTTTACGGGCATTACCTTTTACTCCGGTTACAATCTCAATGGATTTGCCCTTCATGGCATTGACAATGTGCGGTGCCAGATAATCCACCAGCATAACATCCGCCCCCATGCTGACCGCCATTGAAATTATGGCTACCCCGGCTCCGGGACCGGACGTTTTTGGGGGACCTTCCAATATTTCAAACGACATGTCTGCGCTATTAACGACCAGAACGTGATCCGCAGTGCCAAGCTTGGGCGCAATGTTAGCATCCAAATGCTCTGCGGTGCAGGGAACGACAATTTTCATAATATCAACCGATCAATAAATTCGTTGGGTTTAAATTAAAATAACAATGTAACTGCGTTAACACTTTACATACACAGCTGGACTTTTCCACCCTCAAAATGTAGTAAAATTGGATTAAACGGCTATATTTTAACAAACAAAATACCACCTACAGGAACTGACATGGCCAGAAAGACCAAAGAAGAAGCAGAAAAAACACGGCAGGCCCTGCTTGCCTCCGCCTTCAAGGTGTTTAATGAAAAAGGATACGCTAAAACCACCCTGCAGGATATTGCCACAGATGCCGGGGTAACCCGCGGTGCAGTTTACTGGCATTTTAAAAATAAAACAGACCTCTTTGAAAAACTTTTTGATTACGCGTTCATGCCTGTGCGCGATCTTCTTTTCAGCAAATTTGAAGAAGACCTTGATCCCAAGGAAATGCTTTCCGGTCTGATGCGGGTCTGGATCAGCCATGCTGGAACAGAAGAAAATTTCCGTGCCGCCTTCGGTATCATGTTCAACAAAACTGAATGGTCAGAAGAGCTTATGCCTTTTAAGATGAAATTCAGGGAATATGAATACAAATTTATTAAAAGAACTGAAAATATCATTGAGCAGGGACAGCAGGACGGCATCTTCCGCGAAGAGCTAAAGCCGGCTGTTGCTGCAGCCCAGTACTTTTCATTATTTCTGGGTCTTGCCCAATATTCTCAATTCTTCCCGGATGAAGTAGATATTCACGGGGAAGTGGAATCCTTAATCGATATGTTCATGCATTCATGTTTAAAAGCAAATTAATAATATTCATTTTCGGCCTGCTGCTCCTCTCCACTTCCGCCTTTGCGGCAGAGAGAGAACTGTTTCCTGCAAGTGAATTTAAGCTCGGCTATGAAGGCATGTACATGTATTACGACGAACCGAACGTAATGCATGAGAAAGGCATTCTCAACGGCGGTTTTGCCGCATGGACCGGATACTTCTCCCAATATAACATCATGCTGAGTGCCGAACTGGAAGGACTCGCCGGATCGTTACGATACCATGGGAAATACAGTGACGGCACCCCGCTTGAATGTAACACCAATGACTATTTCGTCAGTGGACGAGCCACCATGGGGATGGGCTTTGAATATGACCGCATAGGAGTCACACCCTACCTCGGAATTGCTGCCCGTTACTGGAATGATGACATCAAAGCCACAGGTGGCTACGAACGCCAGATAAAACAGCTCTACCTGCCCATCGGAATAAATCTGGTCGCCAGACTTGATGACGGGTGGTCTATTGGCGGCACGCTGGAAGGAGACCTGCTGCTTGGCGGTAAAGTGAAAAGCAAGCTTTCAGATGCTGGCCCCAACTATGAAGATGTAAACAACAAACAGGAATTCGGTTCCGGTGGCGGAGGACGCATCTCTGCTTTTCTTGAATATGATTTCGATGATTATGCTTTGGGTATGGAACCGTATTTCCGCTACTGGCAGTTTGATGATTCCGAAAAAGACACCGTCAGTACCGGGACATACATTGAGCCAAAAAACAAATTCTATATGTCCGGACTGCGGCTTTACGTAAAATTCTAGTCTGATCCGTAATTTAAAAAATTTAAATCCCCTGCTGAAAAATCAGCAGGGGATTTTTTTTTCTGATTCTCTCTAATAAACTAACAGGCTTCCGGCATGCCGCCCCTTAGCCCTGAACGCAATCAACACCCACCCAAATTTAATTTTAATATTGACACACATTTTCAAAATACGTAGCACATAAACACAATCAATCCACAATATTTAAAACGGAGATTCTTATGAAACATGTCAAACTGACCACACTCGTACTGTCCTGCCTGCTCGCGGTTCTGTGCTGCTCAACCGCATTTGCTCATGAATTCATCATTAAGCCTGTGCAGTTAACAGCAGAGAAAGGCCACGTTGTACCCTTTAGCATCGTTTCCGCACATGTCTTCATGATCAGTGAAGAGATGGAACCCATCAATGAAGTCAGTGCCAAGCTGGTGCTGGGCGGCAAGTCCACTCCCGTAAAACTTGCGGAAAATGGAATGCTTATGACCCTCGACGGTCAGGTAAAACCTGAAACTGAAGGTACCGCCATCATTGCCGGGCACCGCAACGGCATGATCTGGACCCAGACCACTAAAGGCTGGAAGCAGCAGTCCAAAAAAGGATTAAAGGGAGTCATCAAAAGCGGAAAATACGAAAAATTCTGCAAGGCCCTGCTCACCATCGGCAAACCTGACGGCAGCTACAACAAAGTTCTGGGACAGCGTCTTGAAATCATCCCCATGAGCGACCCGACTCAGGCCAAAGTGGGTGATGAAATCGAATTCCAGACCCTGCTGGACGGCAAGCCTGTTTCCGTTGAAAGCATGACTGCAACTTATGACGGATTCAGCATGAACCCCAACACCTATGCTTACTTTACCGAACCCTACGGTAATGGGCTTACCAAGGTAAAAATCACTGCTCCCGGCACATGGATGGTTCGTGTTCAACATGTAAACGCCAAGCCCACAGCGGATTACGACAGCCACGTAATGCGTTCCGTGCTGGTCTTTGAAGTTAAGTAAATGATGTACAAAAAAATTATCCCGGCCATGTTCTTCATCATGGCCGGGATATTATGTTCAGGCAGCATCACGTGGGCGCACGGGGTGGCTTATGAAATGGTCGAAACCTCACCGGCTGTTACATTCAAATCCGGTTTCTCTACCGGAGACCCCATTGCCTACGGCGAGGTGCTCGTCTACGCACCCGACAATGCTGATGTAGAATTCCAGAACGGGCGCACGGACAGAAACGGAGTATTCTCCTTCCTGCCGGACAGTCCCGGCATATGGAAAGTGGAAGTTGACGGCGGCATGGGCCACAAACTTATCTTTGATGTGGAAGTTGCCGAATCTGCTGCAAGCGAACTTGCGGCCCATAAAAAAGAAAACCCGTTGCAGGCTTCTGTAAGTATCCGGGTTCTGCTTGGAATAAGCCTTATTTTCAACCTCTGTCTTGCCGCATCCTACCTCCGGGCAAGACGGAAACAACGGCGATGAAAATCAATGCTTATCCCGGATAATACCCCGGAAAAATATAAACACCGTTAGCTTGCATCCAGAAGCCCTGTTTGCCATTTTTGCTTGTGTACAGCCTGCTCAGTCCGGCACGAATGTATACTTCCTCCCCTCCGGCGAGCAGGGCTTCCAGTTCATCAAGACGCCCCTGCTGCACGTAATCCATAGCCATACGGTGAAAGCACAGGTCGGCAATCGGGGTGTGACGAAAACTTTCCCCGCCTTTATCCCTAAAACCGAGACGCAGCTTTAGCTCAGCACCGGACGGAACAACCGAAACAGTCACGGAATCGGGATCGACCCGTACGGTTCTGATGGAATGAGTACATGGAGACTCCACGGGTACACACCTGTTTTTAGCAGTGACAATTCCTTCAAAAGCTTCTTTTACGGAATCGACTGCACTGCGTTCAAGCAAATCTTTGAAAGTATCCTCGTCAACACAATCAAGCCAGACATCATTTTCAAAAGTGCAATCCTCAACATGAGGAGAGCCTGCATCTTCATGGGGGATAATGTCCGCGGAAACAACTATTCCCGGACGGATATTCCTGAACTCGACAAAATCCAGATTTTCATAGGGCAGCGGACGGTAACAGGTGCAGTCGTCCTCATCCAGCAGGGCCATGCAGACATTATCGCTATCGTTGAATCTCGTTAAATCAGTCAAAACCAGCATGAAAAAATCCTTTCCCTCAAAAAATAATAACAGACACCCTCGCTCAGCTTCAGAAAGCACAAATAATCAAAAAAAGTCAAGTAGATCAAGAGCTGGAGAGAATTTAAGAACTGCCTTTATAATGTCTCACGCATAAGCCGGTAAAAAAAGCGGAGCCGTAATGACTCCGCTTTTTAAATTTAGACCTGCACCATCTGCCCGGCCTGATTAACCACTCCCTGCATCTGGGCTGGATTCAAACCGGATTGTGATAAATCCTTGATTATCCCCGAGCCCATTGATGCTGTCTGCAAACTCTGCTGCAACTGCTGCTGTTTCATGGTCATTTCCCGGCGCATATTACGAAACTTATCCACCTCATCACCGGAACGGACAATTCCGTTAGGCACCCCGATCAATTCCGCATAATCATCAATAGCACGGTCCATGTCCACCTTATCCAGAACTTCAGGATTAGCCTGCGAAAGATTTCCCACAAATTGGGCCAACGACTGGATGGACTGGGTGCCGACCATTTTCTGAGCCTGTGCCAGCACGGAAATATAGTCGATTTTCAGATCAGCCCCCTCCAGAACCGAAGGCGGATCAGGCAACTGCCCGGCCCGGTGCAGGATACCGAAAACCCTGTCAATAAGCGGATCAAGCAACTCGGTATGCTGACGCTCGATAACCGGTCCGAGCTGGATCAGCTTTTCCTCGTGCCGCTCGGCAACTTCTGCGGCCGTGATGGTTCTACGGTTGGTTCCGGCCATCATCATAAATATGTCGTTGTAAAATCCCTCCCTGATGGCGGTACGCACATCCTGAATCTTATTGCTGACCCCGGCCAGATCGGGCCGAACCTGATAAAGCGGAGCCACCGAATCCTGCTGATTCTGCTCCACCGGGTTCTGGCCGCCGGGCAACAGATTCAAGCGTCTTGAATACATGGAAGGCACTTTCATGGGCGGCCGCAAGGTAAGATGTACGGCCTGAATCTGGCTCTTGCTCATCTCCATTAGCATCTTCACATCGGCCAGAACATCCATGGCCGGGGAACGGCCATACACATCCATGGCTGCAGTATCCCAGCGCGGAGCCATATACGGATTCTCCACAAATCCGCTTTCGGAAAGCACATGTCCCCCATGACCATTAAGCAGGAACACCGACTCAAACGGCATATTCATGGTATCCATGCGGTCCGCATCAAACTCATCACGCGGCTGGACCACATGCAGCACATCAAACCAGTGGTCACGATTCACGTTCAGACTGGTGAGCACAGTTCCCGGAAGATTCTCTTTGCCGAACCGCTTTTCCAACTGGCGGGCGGTCATTTTAAATTCACGGTAAACCGTATCCACCCTGCCCTGCGCATCCGTGGCAAGACAGTATTCCCCGGCAGTAAGCGTACGGAAACGGATGCCGCGCTCCTCGTCCGGTTCGCAATAAAGAATACCGGTGCCGAATCCGGCCAATTCCGTGTACAGCGAATGGATGCAAGAATAAAAATTACTGCGGGCCAAAGCACGATACATGGTGTTTTCCACTTTGGAGACCCACTCACGCACGGACTTGTGCCGGGCAAGGTCACGATCGGAAATCCCCAGCCTGAACCACGGCCTTGCCGGGGAGGTCAACCCACCTTGCAGGCCTGCCGCAAGAATACGCAAGGACCTTGTGGCTGTTGAATCGATAATCTTGCCGGACCTTGTGCGCCCGTCATTGGGGCGGTGTCCGGCATATACTCCCTTACGTGGCAGGATATAATCGCTGATCTCCTGCCAATGCGATTCCCAGCTGTTGCGTTCCTGACGCAACCCCTGCAATCGTCTAAGATATTTATTATTTTCAATATGTCTCATAATTTGAACTCTCCGAGGGCCAGAGAGGGAAACTTTTTAATTAGCTTCGCTCTTTTAACTTATTGTTTTGTCATATGCATAAATAGCTACTCGCCTATGAGTTTGACTATTTTCTTACACTTCGGACACTTCACCTGAACTTCGATAATCTTCCCTTTCAACAGAAGCCTGCGACAAACCGGGCAACGATGTTCACTCATTTCAATAATCCTTTGGAACGGTTTAAAATTTCCCTGCTGATCTTAGCCTTTGCCGCCACCCCGTCCGGTCCGGTGAGAATGGTTTTCTTGCGCCCGAGTGCATGCACCTTGCGCATACGCCCTTCGGTTTCCCGGCGTCGGGCCATTTGGGCGTCAAGCTCGGCATTCTGACGATCCACTTCCCGCTGACGGATATCATTGGGATGCAACCATTCGTTGTCGATTTTGCTAAACCCGGCATTCTTCATTTCTGAAGGAGTATACCAGTGCCCGGTTTTTTCTGAAAATGTCCAGTCTTCCGGCACCCGCCAATCCGCCGGGGCGTTCAACCCCTTATTGTTTGATCTAGGATTGGTTCCGTATGTACTGCGGTGCCATTTAAAATATCCGTTAAAGCCCGGCGAACCGTTATTAAACCAGACATTAGAATGGCCTTCCTTTGCTCCGGGCAGATCCGGTCTGTAATAATTAGGCATGTTTCCCCCTACTGTCCCAGTTTTGTTTTCTGGGCCTGCAGATTCTGGGTAGCTGTTGCCAGCTGTCCGGTATCGCCCTGTCCCCCGGTCAGCATAGTTGCGCTGCGCCCTTTTTTCATACGCTCCATCTCACGCATCTTCCTGGCCCGAAGTTCCTCCTCACTCTTGTTAACGGCATCCATTTTCGGTGGTTCCGGGACCGGTGCCACCGGCGGTGCCGGTGGCGGTGAAACTGGTGCTGAGGGTGCTTTTCCTCCTCCGCCTCCTCCCATGATCATTCTCCTTTGTTAGAAATTTCTGTTGCGGGCTTTTCACCCTTATTATTCCTGACCGCACAAAAGATTGCGGCATCCACGCTTTTATCCTCAGCCGCCAGATAAGCGGCCTGCGGAAGAATTCCCGCCCTGCTGAAACCTGACTTTTCCGCCATGCGGCAGGCCAGCGGATTAGTCACAGGTATCAAACCCTTTATACAGTTAAATATATATTCCCCTGCCACGTCAGATACTGACAGCAGGTGACGCAATCCTCCGCGCCCCATCTGCAAACTTCCTTGGCCATGAAATGCGGGCATGGAAGCAATGTGCACAAAACAGGACTTGGGGCTGAATCCATTCAACCAGAAAATTCCTGCGGGCTGCTGATCCTTGAAACCGAAAAAGAAATGCTGATCTTCCCGGCGCACCAACTGCTGGAAATCCGCAAATGTTTCCACGCTTCCGTCATAAAATATAACCGGAATCTGACCAGCCTTACGCATTATTTCCCAGAACCAGCGCAGATGACCGTCCGTAAGCGATTCACTGCCGTCAAAATCCCTGAATTTGTAGAAGGTAAAACCTCCATCAATTTCAAAACCGTACATCAACCCGCCCCCATGAAAATGTCATAATCCATAAGCCCCTGCATATCTTCCTGCTGCTCCAGCACATGCCTTTCCTTCGGAAAGACAGCACCCAGAACAGGGTCCAGTATACGGGCCATGCAATCCAGCATGTCGTCATGTGCAGCCACCGGAAAGGCGAGGTATTCATCCTCGACAAACTCACGCACAAGATCACGCTCCCGACCCTGATGATCCATGAACCGCGCCTGCCACGGCAGGTAGAACCGCGATTGTTCAAAGAGCGGCACCAGCTTGCGGATACGGTCCACCTTGGGAACATTCCCGCCCAGCGGATCAATGGCAAAACGGTAATTCTGCTCATCCATCACGTAACGCATGTGCTCCACATCGGCCTGCTGCCCGTACTTTTCGTAACCCACGGCCAACGGTGAATACGTGCGGTGTAAACGGAACAAAGCCCGAGCCCGCTCGGTAAGATTGAGTCGATCGCGTATGCCGTCTATGAGGTAATAATTGCGGTCCGGCCCCAGCCCGATAACCAGCATCACTGTGTAATCACTGCCGGCCTTTTTCTCACTGGCAGGGTCCACCAGCAGATAGCGGTTGAACTGCTGCCAGCGCGCTTTACCTTTGCTGTCGCGCGGATCCCAGCGACTAAGCCATTCTTCGCGGAAGCCCTGCACATCATCTGCGCGCGGGTCCTGCATCATCTGGCAGCCGAACACATAAGGTCCCATTTCCCGCCGCTTGGTCTGGAGCTGTTCCTTGGTCAGCAGCACGGGATTGCCATCCATGGTTCCGTCCGATGTTGCCGGATAAATACGCGGAACTGCTGCTTCACGTTTCATCATTTCCCGATAAGTATCGTTAAAATGATAACGGGTACCGATATAACGTTTGATGCCTTCACGGGTACCGAGATTGATGGACAAGGCCCATGCCTCGGTAGTCTTGAAAATCATATCCGGCGATGATACCGACTCGCGAGTGACCACATCATCATAGATGAGCCGGGAAAAATGCTTGCCCGTGGGCTGGCCGTCCACCAATCCCCACGCCTCTACCGTGGCTTCTTTGGGGTTGGATTTACGTTTAACGATAATTCCGTCCTCTTCCGACCACTTAGGCGAATCCTTTTTCGGATTGGCCCAGAGTACGTGCGGATAACACTGCTTGAGCAGCTCATTACGCTCAAATTCCTGCTTGATCTGACGCAGGAAACCTTTAGCTACAGGACGGGTATGACTGAAAATTCCCACGGTTACTTCCGGGTCACGCAGTATGTCCTGCACTGTCAGCGCAAAGGTGATGATGGTTGACTTGTAATGCTCGCGAGACCACAGATCGAGGCGGCCGTCAGGGCTGCCCTGCACTTCACGGCAACGCTCAAAAACCCATTCACGGTTGGCATCCCCGCGCCCAAGCAACCGGGTCAGCAAAAAAAACAAATCATTACGACCCAATTCGGCCATTACCTGCAAAGGCTGTTTTTTTTGTTCAGCCTCACGCAAAATTTCAGCGTACCATTTATTTGCGCTGTCCAGATCCGTAAACTTCATCGAGCTTCTCCCTCAGTTCCGGGCTGATGCTGCGGCTCTTCTTAGCACCTTTTGCTGTTGCGCCCTCCTTTTTTACATCTCCGATACCCCAGGCCTTGCGTTCCATGTCGTGCCGCTTGTGCATGATGTCCAGCTTGGCTTTCAAGTCCTTAACCATGTCAGAATCATCGCCCTCCACCGCCAGTGCGAATACCTCCCGGAACCGATCCAGCTCCTCTTTCTGTTTTTTTATGACTTCATTTTTCGTCACTTTAATTACTCCAAGTAATTCATTAAATTTGATGCGCTTCGCGCTTTTGTCAGGTGATTTCGCCTCCGGCGGCCAAAGGGGATAATCCCCTTTGGAATCCTTAATTGTTGGATTAGGATTCCTTTTAATTAGTCGTGCAAAGGCGATCATCATTACTAGTGAATCCATTTAGTTTCAGGCAGGCAGGAAATTTCCGCTCTAGCCCGCTTCATGCACTCGCGGCAAAGCCGGGCCTTGCGGGTTATCTTCTTTCCGCCGAAACTGACCTCCACCCGGAACAACTTCAGCGCATCCCTGCGCCCGCACTGTTCACATCTTTCGCCTTCAGACGGCTTTCCGGCAAACGGCCCACCTATCCATGCCGTGACTCCGGACAATATTGCGGAAACCATCAT
Organism: Desulfovibrio sp. JC010; assembly: GCF_010470675.1. NCBI lineage: Bacteria > Pseudomonadati > Thermodesulfobacteriota > Desulfovibrionia > Desulfovibrionales > Desulfovibrionaceae > Desulfovibrio > Desulfovibrio sp. JC010. Next base: position 3,154 of record NZ_VOIQ01000014.1, on the reverse strand, counting down.
TTGAACGCCTCGTAAGCCACGCGCCCGGCCACTCCGGCCACAACAGCAGCAGTTCCCCATACAGCCCTTTCAAGATTGCGGAATTTCTCAGCGTGGGTATGGCAACGCCGCGCCCCGTTAATCTCCGAAATATCTTCCTGAATAGACTTGACCCGTTCATCAATACGGATGAGCAGGTCCTGCAATTCACTTCTTTCCTCAGCCATTTTTCTCCCTCCATGTTTTTGCAACCTTCTCGGCACTGCGCCCAACCACGTATCCCCCAAGTCCGAGTTCCATAAGCGACCAAAGCTGCATGGGCAGCTCCAGATGGGGAGCTTTGTCCCAGAACAAGGCAAGATACGGATACAGAAGATAATTGTTAGCCACGATGGCAATAATGGTCAGCATCAGAATCGGTCGCCATGAACGCTGCAGCCAGTTGCCGGACATCTCAGCCAGCATGATCTTGACCCGCGCCTCAAGATCAGCAAGCTCGCCGCGGTTCTGCATTTCCATGAGCCGAAGCTTGGCTTTCTCACGCTCTCCGGCATCGGGCCAGATTTTATCAATGATGGTTGATCCAAGATCCATAATTGAACCGATCATTCCGCCCCCCCAAGCTTACGTGCACGGCGAACAGAATAATTGTAGACCGGCCTGACCTTCTGCCTTTTGTAATCGAGCAGTGAATTTCCGAATTCAAGCCATTCGGGATGCTCTTCAATGAAAGATGCATAGTTTTTGATTGTCTGCCGCGTCTCCAGCGGATAGAGCGCGGCAAGGGTCTCTGCCTTAATTCTTTTCATTACTTCGTCCTCCTATACACATAAGATACTTGGCAGGGCGGACCTGAATCAGGTAATTCAGGTCCGCCCTGGAGAACTTTCTGAAAAAAAGGCAAAAAAAAATCCTCCCCAGCCGAAGCCGGAGAGGAAATTCACAAATCCTATGCAATTAATGTTTACATAGTTAATTCAAAACAAAAGACCAGAGCAGTTTTATACCCAGCAGAATAATTGTTCCGCCGAGAAATTTTTTAACAGTGGCAGGCTTCATCCGGGCATGCATGACTTTTGTTCCCAGATAACCGCCCCCCCAGGCGGCCAGTCCGGCAAAAATCAACAACCTGACAGAAACCGAGCCCATCATGGCATAAGCCGCAAAAGCGGTTATGGATGAAAAAGGAACTGCGAACGCTGTCACAGTGGCCACTTTTTTGGGATTAAATCCCTGCATGATCATCAGCGGTGAAATTACCCCTCCGCCGCCCACGCCAAGCAGACCGGAAATAAATCCTGCAAGCACACCAACCAGAAAGGGACCGGTAACAGGACGATCCTCACGGAACTGGTCCTTATACTTGGAAGCCTTGAAGAAAAGCATCATCGTTCCTGAAAAGCACAGGAAGCAAATAAAAATCAGCATTAAGGACTTCAAAGGCAAAAAATGACCAAGCCATGCCCCGACAGGGGCCATAACCACGGAGGCCACAACAATGGGAATGCCCAGCTTAAAATCAAGGCGTTTTTCCTTGATATTGGAATAAGTCGCCCCGAGCATACTGACAGCATTCACAAAAAGCCCGGTAGGCCGGGCCAGATTAAACGGCACTCCCATCCATGTCAGCGTTGGGATAAGCACCACTGCCGAGCCGACCCCGCCGAGCGCAAAAATAAAGCTCAGCACAAATGAGGCAAGTGTGATGCCGAGAGTCAACATATCCATGACTACATTTTACCCAAAGGACCGGGCTTGAAAGCACCGACCATATCTTCCATGGAAGCGGCCATGCCTTTAACTTGATCAAAGCCGTGCGCACGCAGCAGAGTGTAGGCTACTGCAGATCGAAAAATAGAGGTGCAATAAGCTACAATGAGTTTATCTTTAGGCAATTCATCCAGACGGGCAGGCAACTCATTCAACGGAATATGTTTGGCAAACGGGAGTACAAGATATTTCATTTCCTTATCCGAACGAACATCAAGAAAAACAACTTCAGAATTCTCACTACCGAGAACCTTGCGCATACCTTCAATACTCATGGTGTGCTCACCGGAACTCAGGAAATCAAAATCCATTTCAGCAACAGCATCATTAAGAGCTTTCATTTCAGACTCCAATTGTATGAATATGGTTATTTGGCAAAATTGCCAAGTTAAAGACATGAGTTTGGTGATATTGCCAAATAAAAAACAAGTCAAGCTGTAAAATTGTACAAACGTCAGGCCAAAAGTAAGATCTTTACTCAGCTACAGCTAATTATTGATAACTACGTAAGTTCTATCTCCAGATTAGCCAGTAGCGACACGGCCTCAGGCAGTGAAAATTTAGCCTTTCTAAGATTATTCGTTTCAGCATTCATAAAATAATTACGTGAGGTGCTAAAATCAGCAGAAGTCAGATCTGACTGATGAAACTGACAACCGGCAAAATCACAATCATCAAATTTCACACGTGCCAGCTTGCAATCAGAAAAAGCAGCATCTTTTAATGAACAGAAGCTAAATTTTACTTTTACTAAATTCTGGCTGCTGAAAGCACACCGGTCCATTACGCAATTGGAATAGTTGGCCCTGATAACTGGACCAAGATTTCCCCAATTAATCCCAAGTAATTTTGAATCCCTGAACTCAATATCAATTAATTTGGAATTAGCAAAAACAGTCAGGGCCATATTACAACCGATAAAGGAGCATTCCTGAAAATCGCAATCAATAAATTCAGCATATTGTAATGAAGAAGACTCGAAAGAGCATCTATAAAAACTTACTTCCTGCAGGGTTTGATCATTAAAATCCAATCCTTCAAAAAGATCATTCTCATATGATTCGAAATCAACTATCTGCATCAAGCTCCTCCTGTAAGCAATCAATACTGCTGACTTGATACTCCTCAAATCATTAAGCATCAACACCCAATACACTTCCCCCAGAACGCAAAAAACCCAGCACACAAAAATGTACGGGGTCATAAAGGATCTAGATGATCAAAACGCAAGAAAGCCCACCTAAAATCTTAGATGGGCTTTTAAAATAAAAGCTTGCGACGACCTACTTTCCCACTGGCTACCGAGGCAGTATCATCGGCGATGGAGAGCTTAACTTCCGAGTTCGCAAGTGGAGTCGGGTGTGACCTGATTTCATTAACGGATAGATTTCACCCCGCCGTCCTA
>NZ_VOIQ01000013.1 GCF_010470675.1 Desulfovibrio sp. JC010 | reverse complement strand
GATCATCTTCGTTGTCGCCGCCGTCTTTAACGGACTGGAAGTCATAGTTGTCAATGAAGTTCATCTGGAACTGGAATTTACCTTTAGCTTCCAGATCAACTGCGGATGCAGATGCAGCAAAGCCGAAGACCATGCATGCGAGTACTGCGAGTATTGCCAATTTCTTCATTACTTTTTCCTTTTGCTTAAAATGCTTTGTACCTTGACGTCGTTGATACTGAGTCTCATATTCCTTATCAATTTATATTGCAATAAGAAAACAGTAATTTTTTGATAAAAAGGGGTAAAAAAAATATCCCGTTTTGCTGGGTAGTAGTTCGAACAGAGTTGTTTTTACAATAACATAAAAAGGCCGGGAGCTAAAAACTCCCGGCCTCAGGCGTCAGGGCTATATTAATTACGTTATCTTTAGAAGCTGTAGACCAGACCAACTGCGAACTTAAGCAAGGGGTCGGACTTGTCTGCGATGGTGTCTGCGCCCCATGTGTCTTCATCAAGATCTGCATTTACATAACCAAATTCAACGATGGCTGCCAGTTCGTCATAAATCTGGTAGTTGGTGTTGAAGTCAACAGCGATAACGGAGTCTTCAGTAGTCAGGAAGTTACCGTCATCAGTGATGTTGGTCAGTGCGTAGTTTGCTCTGTTCTTAACAAGCTCCTCATCGTTAGTACCCTGAACATACAGGAAGATCAGGTCGTGGCTCAGTTTTTCGAGAAAAGAGATTTTTTCGAGAGCGAAACCGATTGTCCAGAAACCGAGCTGACCGTTGCTGTTGTGGTCTACTGCTGCATCGGTGCCGTCGGAACCGCCGGTCAGAGCTGAACCGCCGAAGTAGGTGGTACCGAAGGCCCAGTCATTATTAACGATGGGAAGTCGTTCGGAACCGTTGGAGGTGTTGTCATCTTCACCGGTGGTGTATGCGAACATCAGTTTGGGCTGTACGAAGTCCAGACCGGTATAAGCAAGAGATGCGTCGAAGAGCAGACCGGAACGATCATTCTGCTTCTGGTCGGCGTCCACGGAACCGTAAACGATGTCAGCTGCGAATACGATGGGATCGAACATGTCCATTTCAAAGGAGGTACCGATCCACCATGCCTGAGAATCTTTATTCATGTCAGGATCAGCTACAACGCCGAGAAGACCTTGGTAAGCTTCGATGTTATCAGCCTGTACACCGTTGCCATCAAGAACGTCTTTACCTACGTTTGCGTAAGCAGCGTAAGGGGTAGCAGAGATACCATCGATGGTGATGGGAGCTGCTACGTAGAAGATATCGAGTTCATCGTGGTTGGAAACCGCGTTAGCGCCACCATCGGTCTGAGCTGCATCGCTGTAACGGATGAAACCGGCTGCCAGTGCGAACTGGTCAGTGATGGGGGATTCGATGGAGAAGATACCGGTATCAGCATCACCGAGAACCATGCTGCCGGCAGCTGCGCCGGGCAGGTTGGTGTTTTTTACACCGGCGGTGGTCAGGATTTCTGTGCCGGGGAAACGGTACTGCAGGTAAGCGTTTTTAACGTTCAGGGTGCTGAGGCTAGCGGGGTCTCCGTCAGTGCCCATAACCTGACCGTTGTTACCGGAACCTACGCGGGTTTTGTACTCAGTGTACAGAACACCCCAGAGGTTTTCGTTAGCGACGAAGCGGAACTGTGCGCGAGCACGGAACCAGAAGTTCAGATCGTCTTCATTGTTACCACCGTCTTTAGCGGACTGGAAGTCATAGTTATCAATGAAGTTCATCTGGAACTGGAATTTACCTTTAGCTTCCAGATCCACTGCGGATGCTGTTCCGGCCAGCCCGAAAACCATAGCGCACAGGACAGCGAGGAGTGAGAGTTTTTTCATGATGTTTCCTTCAATTGCTGAATGTTGTTTCCAAATTACCTGACGTCTGTATTTATGGTTCTGTTAAATCTAAGAGAGGGTATAAGACTCCCCGTAGAGCATTTATTTTTACCCCGGCAGCCGAGATTGACAGGGAACATGGCCGGGAGTAATTCTTCATTTCAGTATTCAGGTCAGATAAAAAAGGTGAAAGAATAGATGGGATTTGAATTTAAAAGCGCGGATTTTCCGGCATTGCCCGGCGTATACCTGATGAAGGATTCATCGGGACGTATTATATATGTAGGGAAGGCCCGTGAACTTCGTAAAAGGCTGGCATCCTATTTTCGGGCCATGCAGAAGCATACCCCCAAGACCCGGGTGCTGGTTTCGAAAATCCATTCCATCGACACCCTTGTTACCGGCACAGAAAAGGAAGCTCTTCTTCTCGAAGCCAGCCTGATTAAGAAGCACAGGCCGCGCTATAACGTTGTTCTGCGTGATGACAAACAGTACGTGCTTTTCCAGTTGGACAAAAAGTCCGAATTCCCCCGGTTGCGCATGACCCGCAAGGTGGTCCGTGATGGTTCCGTGTATTTCGGCCCCTATACCTCCAGTTATTTTGCCCGTGAAACATGGAAGGTGCTCGGCAAGGTCTTTCCTTTGCGTAAATGTTCCGACTCTGCTTTCCGCAACCGGGTCCGGCCCTGCCTTTATCACGATATCGGTCAGTGCCTCGGCCCGTGTGTGAATGTGGTGCCTAGGCAGGATTACATGGAGCTTGTACATCAGGTGGAGATGCTTCTTTCCGGCAAGGCCGGAGATCTCATCGGTTCCCTGCGCCGCCAGATGGAAGCAGCGTCCGATGCATTGGAATTCGAGCATGCAGCCAAATTTCGTGACCAGATCAAGGCCATCCAGAAAACCGTGGAAAAGCAGTCCGTAGTGCTTGGTGAGCGTTCGGATATTGATGTGATCGCACTGGCGGAATCCCCGCATGGTGTAGGGCTGGGGTTGCTGTTCATCAGGAAAGGGCGGCTTTTGGATAAGAAGAATTTTTTCTGGCCGGGCCTCAGTCTTGAGGATGGTGAGGAGATCTTGAACAGTTTTGTGTCCCAGTTCTACTCTTCAACCAAATTTATTCCGCCCAAAATTTTTGTGCCTTTTGAATTCGACATGCAGGGGGCGGCGGAATTACTCAGCGAGCGCAGCAAATCCATTGTACGCATAGTCACGCCGCAGAACGTTGAAGAAAAAAGGTTGCTGGAAATAGCCCGCAAGAATGCCGCCCTCGGTCTTAAAGAGACGGAAAAGGATAACAGCAATATCCTCGATCTGCTGGCCGGGAAACTCAAACTTTCCGCACCGCCGCAGCGTATCGAGTGTATCGATGCCTCCCATCTGGGCGGGGAGGGGATGCGTGTGGGCATGGTGGTTTTTGAAGAGGCCAAGCCGGAGAAATCGCAATATCGCACTTACGTCTTTCCGGAGCTGGAGCATTCCTCAGATGATTACGCCGCGCTCTTTCATTGGGTGATCAAGCGCATTGATTCCGGCCCGCCGTGGGCGGACCTTATATTAATAGATGGCGGTAAAGGGCAGCTTGCTTCGGTTGAGAAGGCTTTTGCCGAGAACTGGAAGTACGATGAACCTATTCCGCATCTGGCCTCCATCGCCAAAGGGCCGACCCGCAAGGCCGGGGAGCTTGAGGACCGTATTTTCCGGCCCGGACGCAAGAATCATCTGCCGCTCAAAGGCGGAAGTCCGGAGCTCTTATATTTACAGCGCATTCGAGATGAAGCGCATCGTTTTGTCATCGGCAGGCAACGCAAGTCGCGCAAGCAGAAGGTTTTGCAGAGCGAGGTGCTTTCGCTGCCCGGTATCGGCCCCAAGACCGCCCGTCTGCTTTGGGATGAGTTCGGTTCAGTGCAGAAAATGAAAGAGGCCTCCGTAGGAGACCTCTCTAATATTCAGGGGATTGGGAAGAAAAAGGCGCAGCAGATATTTGATGCTTTTAAAGAAGTTTGATGGGCCTCCGGCAGCCCTGCCGGGGGCCTTAAACCCTTTTGCAAAAGGGTTTAAGAATCCCAAAAACTTTTATTATGCTTCGCATTTAGCGCGGTTATATTTCCTGTTTTTTTCCAATCTCAAGCTCCATAACCTTACACTCAGGCGCAAATTCAGTGCATGCTTCTTTAAAGCTTACGGTGTCCTGTTCCAGAATGGGGAAGGTGCCGAAATGCATGGGAATTGCGGTCTTGCAGTTCAGCAGCTTGCAGGCGTAGGCAGCGTCCTTTGAATCCATGGTGAACCAGCCTCCGGTGGGCAGCAGGGCTACATCGATGTCGTGCAGTTTGCCGAAGAGTTCCATGGAAGCGAACAGCCCGGTATCTCCGGCAAAGTAGACGCAGAAATCATCTTCGTAAGTGAGGATGTATCCGGCAGGTGCTCCGGTTGCGCAGGAATGCATGGCCTGCACCATCTTGATTTTGATTCCGGCCACGGAAACAGTTCCGCCGATGTTCATACCGATCAGCTTTTCCTGATCAACTCCCTGTTCAATCATTTTTTCAAGCAGATCAAAGATACAGACGAGCGTGGCTCCGGTGGCCTTGCAGATTTCCACGGCCTGCCCGATATGGTCGCCGTGGTCATGGGTGACCAGTACTGCGTCCGCCTTGCTGATGGATTTCCATGTTCTGGAGGCTTTGGGGTTGCCCTCGAAAAAGGGATCGATGATTACGGTTTTGTCATCGGACTGGATGGTGAAATTTGAGTGGCCGTTCCATGTAAATACATGTTTCATAGTTTACCTCGATGAGTCTTCGCCCCATGCCCGGTACAGGGTGTGGGGGATTTGCAGTTGTTCGAGAATGCGTCCTGCCATGTGGGCCGCCATGTCATCAATGCTTTTGGGAGCATGGTAGAATCCCGGCGAAGCGGGCATGATGGTCGCTCCGGCAAGGGTGGCGGTTTCCATATTGCGGATATGGATCAGGTTCAGGGGTGTTTCGCGGGTGACGAGAATTAATTTACGTCGCTCTTTCAGGGAAACATCCGCTGCCCGGTGGATGAGGTTGTTGCCAAGCCCTTGGGCAATTGCGGCAAGGGTGGCCATGGAGCAGGGGCAGACTATCATACCCTCGTGCTGCCATGAACCGCTGGCCGGAGGGGCGGCGATGTTTTCTTGAGGGTATACGTAATCCGCACATCCGGTCAGGTCCTCCGGTGTGAAGTCCGTTTCCAGTTCCATAACCTGCAGGGCGGCATTGGAAATGATTAAGTGCAGTTCTATGTTTTCCTGCGTACCCAGATGGCGGGCCAGTTTGACGGCATAGATGGTGCCGCTGGCACCGCTGGCAGCGAGGACTATTTTTTTCTTATCCATATAAATAAGGATTCTCCTTTAAATGGCTGGTCAATGCAGATACATAAAATACAACAGGCAAATATCGATGACAAGGAGAACGCGCAACCAATTCCGTTGCATCTAATTTCTTGAATTTTTGCCTGCCTTATGAGACTAGGTACGCACCCACACAAAATAAATTTCCCACAAGACAAAACTACCTTACGGAGTAAAAATCTATGGTCACTCTCGGAACTGCCGGAACCGGATCAGCCCGCAAAATGATGCTGCTTGGCGGCGGCGAGCTTGGTAAAGAGGTTGTCATTGAAGCCCAGCGTCTCGGCGTTGAGGTCATTGTCGTGGACAGGTATGAAAACACCCCGGCCATGCAGGTCGCTCACCGCAGCCATGTGATTTCCATGCTTGATGCAGCAGAATTGCGCCGCGTGGTTGAAACTGAAAAGCCCGATTTCATCGTACCTGAAATCGAAGCTATCGCCACCGAAACCCTGCTGGAGCTGGAAAAGGAAGGCTTCAACGTTGTTCCCACAGCGAGAGCCACCCGTTTGACCATGGACCGCGAAGGCATCCGCCGCCTTGCTGCTGAGGAAGTCGGCCTGAAGACTTCCCCCTACAAATTTGCCGATACCAAGGAAGAGTATCTCGCGGCACTGAAGGAAGTCGGCATTCCCTGTGTGATCAAGCCGGTTATGAGTTCTTCCGGTAAAGGGCAGAGCACCGTAAAATCCGAAGCCGATATCGATCATGCATGGGATTATTCCCAGTCCGGCGGCCGAACCGGGGAAGGGCGTATCATCGTCGAGGCTTTTGTGGAATTTGACTACGAAATCACCCTGCTTACCGTGCGCCATGCCGGAGGAACATCCTATTGCGCTCCCATCGGTCATCGTCAGGAAGACGGAGACTACCGCGAATCATGGCAGCCCCAGCCCATGTCCGATGCAGCTCTTGCCAAAGCACAGGATTACGCGCTGCGAATTACCGATGCCCTTGGCGGCAGGGGACTTTTCGGCGTGGAGCTCTTCATCAAAGGGGAGGAAGTTATCTTCAGCGAAGTTTCCCCGCGCCCGCATGATACCGGACTGGTGACAGTTATCTCACAGGATCTGAGTGAATTTGCCCTGCATGTGCGTGCCATTCTCGGCCTGCCCATCCCGGCAATCCGCCAGTACGGTCCGGCAGCATCCAGCGTTATTCTTTCCAACGGAAAATCCGATGCTCCCGCTTTTGCCAATGTTGATACAGCCCTTGAAGAAGCTGATACCAAGGTGCTTATTTTCGGTAAAGGGGAATGCGACGGTGTGCGTCGTCTCGGCGTAGCCCTTGCTCTCGGCGATGACGTTGAAGACGCAAAAGCCCGCGCCATCCGTGCATCTTCCGCTGTGAAAATTGAATACTAATTTTTTTCGAGCGTACTGAATTCAAAGCTCCTTTTGTGCCTGAACGGGTATGAAAGGAGCTTTTTCTTTAAGTGCTACTTCAAGAAATGTGTTGCGGTTTTTATTGACATAACCTTCAAAAGGTGCGCATCTTGACAACGCATTAACGCGAAAGCGTAAAATTTTACGGAAAAATTGCTTTTTTGATTGATAAGTAATTACTTCCTTTGTTTTTTAGAAAAGTGAGTTCGAACAAACGCTCCGCCATGCGGAGATATTTTTTGAGCGGACTATATGTCTAACTCTTTATATAGGAATATAGTGTTATGAAACAGGAAGCAAACGGTCTGGCCTTAGCACCGCTAGGTCTATTTTTGGTGATATTTATTGGAACCGGATTTTTTCTGACCATGAACGGAACCGGCATGGCTTTCTACCAGCTCTCCGCCACAGTGGCCATTCTGCCCGCAATAGCATGGGCCATCTGGATGGGCAGGGAAAAGATCAACGACAAGATCAATATCTTTCTGCGCGGCGCAGGTGAGCCGGGCATCATCACCATGTGTATGATCTACCTGCTGGCAGGCGGTTTCGCATCAGTCGCCAAGTCCATCGGCGGGGTGGAATCCACGGTTAACCTCGGCCTGTCCATTGTGCCTGCTTCCATGGTGCTGCCCGGGCTGTTCGTGATTGCCGCGTTCATCGCTACCGCCATGGGTACTTCCATGGGAACAATCGCCGCCATCGCACCCATTGCGGTAGGTGTTGCCACGAAAACCGATATTCCCAATGCATTGCTCATGGGCGCAGTTGTGGGCGGGGCCATGTTCGGGGATAACCTGTCCATGATTTCCGACACCACCATCGCCGCAACCCGCACACAGGGCTGTAAGATGAGTGATAAATTCAAGATGAACCTGCTCATAGCCTTACCCGCAGCCATACTGACCGTTATCATTCTCTATTTCGCAGGTGAGGGCGGACAGGTTGTTGCTGACGGCGGTTACAGCCTGCTTAAGGTGCTGCCTTACATCACCATTCTGGTCATGGCTGTGCTGGGCGTGAATGTTTTTGTCGTCCTCGGTGCAGGTATTGTTTTTACCGGGGCGGTAGGTTTCGCTTCCATGGAAAGCTTCAGCCTGCTGACTTTCTCTCAGGATATCTACAAGGGCTTCACCGGAATGCAGGAAATTCTGGTACTGTCTCTGCTTGTAGGTGGTCTTGGTGAGTTGATCAAGTTTCATGGCGGCATCACCTACATTATTGATTTCATCGGCAAGCTGACCAAGGGCACCAAGTCCACCAAGGCCGGGGAATTCAGCATCAGTGCTCTTTCCGTAATGTCCGACCTCTGCACCGCAAACAACACCGTAGCCATCATCCTCACCGGGGGCATGGCCAAGGAAATTGCCGAAAGCCACAACGTAGACCCCCGCCGCAGCGCGAGTCTGCTCGATATCTTCTCCTGCGTGGTACAGGGCCTCATCCCCTACGGAGCACAGGTATTGCTGGCCGGGTCCATCTCCAAGCTTTCCCCGCTCGAGATCATCGGCAACATGCATTACTGCTTCATTCTCGCAGTAGTGGCAGTGCTTAGTATCCTGACCGGATTTCCGCGGATTCGTAAGTAGTTTTCGGATATATGAATTGATGAATCCCCCGTGGCTTTGGCTGCGGGGGATTTTTTTATGAGTTTGGTTAATTATTAATCTGTATTGACGGATCGTATTTGTATCGTTAGTTTTTTTAGAAAATGGGAATGGGATAATTGGTGGCTTGGTTTTGAGATGTGGGGGAGGGAGAATTGTTTTTGTTTAATTCTACTCAGTTACTTGATGCTGCTATGGTTGTGCCGGGTTTTCCTTGGTTCTGGGAGCAAACTCTTACGATAAAGCTGACTTTATTTTGTGTTGTGTTTGCTGGTTATCCTGTCGTAGTTCATATCGTAAGTTTTTTTAAAAAGAAACCAGAGCGAATGGACTCACAATCTTTAGCAGAAAAACTCTATGATGATTTAAAAGTTGCACAGCAGGCAGTTCAATCTAAGGATCAGGATATTAAGGCTCTTAAAGATGTCATTGATGGTTTGCGTGAGCCGCAAGAGACTCCTGAAGAAGATAGTCATGCCGCACGGGCTGAAGCTGAGCTTGCCAAAGGTAATTTTGAGTTAGCCGAGGCTTTTTATCTCAAACAAGCTCAAAAGGATGAAGAATCTGCCAATGAAAGTGCTTTAAAGGCTGCGGAAGCATATCGCAATGCAGGATTTTTAGTTTTCATGAATAACCCCAAAAAAGCATTTCAAGCATATCAAAAATCTGTTGAACTTGATCCAAATAGTGCTGAGGGGTGGAATCGTTTAGGGTTGCTACAATCTTTATTTGGTAAGTTTGAAGATGCTAAAATAGCATGCATGAGAATTTTGCAGCTTAAGAAAAATGATAAAAAATGGAAGGCCGTTGCTTACGGTAACCTCGGCAATATTCATAGTGCTCAAGGTAACCTTAAAAGTGCAGAAAAATTTTATAATAAGGTACTATTGATTGCTAAAGGGCTGGGCTGTAAAGATACTATGGCACCAGCTTACGGTAGCCTTGGCTTGATTCGTAAGATTCAGGGTGATTTAGAAGGTGCGGAAGAATTCTATAATAAGGCTTTAGAGATAGGGAAGGAATTAGACTGTAAAGAGCGTATTGCTATTCAATATGGCAACCTTGGTTCAATTCGTCATAGTCAAGGTGACCTTAACGGTGCGGAGTATTTTTATAATAAATCTTTAGAAATAGGTATAGAGTTAGACAGTAAAGAACGTATTGCTATTCAATATGGTAACCTCGGTTTAATTCGTATGAGCCACGGTGACTATGATGGTGCGGAAAAACTATATAATAAAGCTCTTGAAATTGACAAAGAAATAGGTCGTAAAGAAGGTATAGCAGCTAATTACAGTAATTTAGGCTTAATTTGTATAGATCGGGGGGATATCGCAGGTGCGGAAGAGTTTTATTATAAGGCTTTGGAACTAGATAAAGAGCTAGGCCGTAAAGAAGGTTTGGCTGTTCGTTATGGCAATCTTGGATCAATTCGTCAGATACAGGGGGACCTTGAAGGGGCGGAAGAGTTTTGGAAAAAGTCTCTCACTCTATACAAACAAATCGGCGCAGCCCCAATGATCGAAAAAGTACAAGGCTGGCTAGACGAACTAGAAGAAAACAAAGAAAACTAAAATGCCAACAGCCGCAAAAAGAATCCTCAAAAGTCTAAAACAAGCTATATCAATATCCAAAGGCGAAACAGATAAAAGTACAGAATAAATACTCCTGAACAACTTGAAAAAGATAACAAAAAAGCGGGAAACCTCACCACAAAGTAAGGCTTCCCGCTTTTTATTTTTCAACTAAATAAGATCTAAATCTAATCTATACAATCCTACAACCCAAGCGAAGCCAATAAATCATCAACATCGCCCTGATCTGCTTTCTCGGTGGGACCTTTAAGCTCACTCATTTTGTTTTCAGTTTCCTGATCGAGCTGCTCAAGGGATTTTTCAGGGGCTTCTTCGCGGGCTTTGATTTTCAGCCCGGTGGACATGTAGAGATCGAGTACGATCTTTTCAACGCTCTTGATGGTCTCGATGATGATTTTGATGCGCTGCCCGGTCAGGTCCTGAAAGGAGAGGGTGGTCATGATGGTCATGATATCCTCGCCGAGGGTGTTGTTGATATTGGCCAGTTCCTGCCGCTGTTCTTTCTTTACGCCGCCGGATTCAAAAGCCTTGATGATGTTTGCAAGGGCGAACTGGGTTTCCTGTGTTTTTTCCAGAATATCCATGATGTCCTGCGTGGCTTTTTCCGTGGTGCGCATAATGGCATCGAGCTGGTCGGAAGCTTCATTGAAAAGCTGGTCCGGGTCGGAATCAACACATACTACCGCTTCGGGAGATCCGGCCGGGCCTTTTTTGGCTTTGGCTACTTCCTGATAAATGTCGCGGAGACCGTTTTGCAGGTCAATGTTGATTCGGCGGTAGAATTCACCTTCAAGAAGGGTTTTGGACATGGATTTGGAAATTTCTTTTTGCACGGCATCTGCAATGCTTTCCTTCAGGCTTTTACTCAGGTCTTCAGAGACCTTTTCCATCATCTCCCGCACTATTTGATCATCATTAATCACTGCGTTCTCCTTCGCGTTGATATATTAAGCTTTCAGGCGGTTAGCCCAGCTTTTCTGTTCTGATTATTTCCCGCTGCTGGCTGAAAACAAACTGGATGATGGATTCAAGGTCGTGTTCCCTGATTTTTTCAAATTCCATGATCCAGAGTCCTTCTTTTTTGCCGCGCTTTACATTGCCTTTGGCTCCGGCAAGGCGCAGGGGAATCTGTTCTACTTCAATCACTACCTCCATGAGGCAGGGATCGGTTAATTGCTCAGAACGGAAGGCCATTCCGTTTCCGGAAATCTTAAGTATTTCAAGATCAATGGGGAAATCCTGCTTAAGGTCTTTCTGGCTCTGCAATCCAAGCAGCTGATCCAGTTTGCGGTCCAGCTCTATTACATAAACCTTCAGCCATTCCGGGACCCGGGAATCATCAAGGTCTTCAGCCGGATGTTTTTTCATCCCGCTGAATCCCCGGTACACGGGCTGGCTTTCCAGAGATCTGGAAAAGCGTCCGTGTCCTTTGATTCTTGTTTTTACGCTGGCGAAATGCGGTGCGTCCCGGTCCATGTGGATTCCCTTGGTTAATTGTTAGTCCTGCGGGTCAACTTCCATTGCCCGCACCGGACAGACCTTGGTACACAGGCCGCAGGCGGTACACTGTTCCAGATCGAAAATCACCAGACGGGTTTCTTTTTCCAGGGAAAGGGCACCGGTGGGGCACATGGCGAGACACATGCCGCAGTGCATGCAGGACTCTTCGTCCCTTGCGATTTTCTGGGCCACGGGAATAAGGCGTACACCGTTTTCCTTAAGGTAGTTGATGCCTTCGTGGTAATCTTTTTCAAGCCCGGTGATCTCAAGGGTCATGCTGCCTTCGAGTCTGGGGTTGATGTCAGCTTTCAGGATGTTGAAGCTGAGATTGTAGAGCTTGCCCAGATTGCATACTACCGGACGGCCGGAAGTGTTGGGCGGAAAAGACAGGTGGATGATTTTGTTGAAATTTTTGCTATCGCTCATTGTTTTATATCCGTTTAAATTATTTTAAGTTTTTGACGATGCTTTTTGCGCGTTTGGCTTCGGCGGAATCAGGTGCCTTCTTGATAAGGTCTTCAAGGATGTAGCGTCCTGATTTGGTCTTGCCCAGCTTGATAAGGCAGAGTCCCTGTTTGAGCAGTGCGGATTTATACTTGTTGCTCTTGGGATGCTTGGCAATGACTCCCTGATATTTGAGGGCGGCATTGGCGTAATCTTTCAGCTGGTAGTAGCATTCACCTTCCCAGAAAATAGCATTGGGAACAAGCTTGTGTTTGGGGAAAGTTTTGGTGAACTCAGCCATATCGCGGATAGCGTCTTTATATTTGCGATCCTTGAACAGGGCCAGCCCCTTGTCGTACAGAGCCTGTGCCGGATCAACAGGCTCAGCCTTCTTCGGCTCAGGAGCCACAACAGCAGCGATTCCGCCTACTGCGGCTGCGGTTTCTTCCACCGCTTCCTGAGTTGCTTTATCTTTGGGGGCCTGTGCTTTGATGAGCCCAAGATCAATGGCCAGCTGGCTTTCGAGGGCCAGACGCATATCCTCGACTTTCTTGGAAAGATCTTCAAGGGATACAGTGCTGTTGGTGTCCCCGGCATCAAGCCTGTTCACGGACTCGGACATGGTGTTGACGGTACCCTGAAGCTTGGCAACCTGCATTTTGAGGGCGTTCACTTCAGCATACATATTCGCCTGCCGGGTCTGCACCGGGGAGCTGGATTGCTTGATTTCATCGCGCAGGGTGACGTTGTCGGCTGCGGTCTGCTGTTCGACATTGTCGATCTTCTTATTGAGCTGGCTGCGGGTCTGGCGCAGTTCCATGCGCAGCTTATCCATATCGGATGTGGTTACGCATCCGCTGAAGCCTGTAGCCAGAGGAAAAGCGATCAGTGCGGCGATGAGTGATTTTTTCATATTATTCTGCATTATATTTTTTCCCCCTTTTTCTACCGAGGAGAAAGTAAGCCAGACAGCCTAAAAATGGAATAAAAATCGCGAGCTGAATCCAGCCGACCTTTTCCATGTTGGACGGGAATTCCCTGTTGAATGCATCCCATATGGCGAAAAGTGTCAAGGCTGCAAAAAGACCGACACTGCCGAGGATAATGATCCAGGTTTCCATGGGAAGATTGGGAATTGATCCGAAGAACATTAGGTGCTCCTTTTTTTGTATATTGATAACAGGTATATACCAATTGAGAAAAAGACAAGTGTTATGAACTGAGTCATGGACAAAGGACCGAGCTCGCCCCGGTAATCCGCCCTGAAAAATTCAATAATAAATCTGGACACAGAAAACAATACAAGGAATAGCCCGGTAATGCGTCCTTCAGTCTGAAGTTTGTTGCCAACAGCCAGTAAAATAAGGAAAATTATCAGCCCGGACAGTGAATGGTAAAGCTGGGTCGGGTGTAGAGGCTGAAAGAGCGGAGCCAGCGATGCAGTGTTTTTAAAAGTTACCGCCCATGGCAGATCGGTCGGTTTGCCGTAGCAGCAGCCCGCGAAAAAACAACCCAGCCGCCCGACAGATATTCCCAGCGCAATCCCCGGCGCAAAGCAGTCCAGCCAGTCCAGAAGCGGCTGCTTTTTTGAACGCAGGTAGAGCAGCCCGGCCAGTGAGCCGAAGATCACCGCTCCGGAAAAGACCAGCCCGCCCTGCCAGATATAAAAAACGGAGAGCAGATTATCCGTAAATTCCTTCGGGTACAGCCCCACATAGAGTGCCCGTGCGCCGATAACGCCGCAGACAACGGCAATAATTCCGGTCAGCGGGGCAAGCTTGTAATCAAGTTCCCACAGCCGGGCCGCACGCATGGCCCAGCCCATGCCCAGCAGACAACCTGCGGTCAGGAATACGCTGTAGGCATAAATGTTTACAGAGCCTATGCTGAACAGAATCGGATTCATGGCTACTTGTTCTTGTAAAAAGATACGATCAGGGCAAAAGCACCCAGACAGATTGCAATATCCGCCACGTTGAAAGCCGGGTAGTGGTGCGAGCCGTAGTAAAAATCCAGAAAGTCGGTCACTTCATGATAAAGAATGCGGTCGATCAGATTGCCGATTGCCCCGCCCAGCACTAAGCCAAGTCCCACAATCTGGAATTTATCCCGCTCTTCCGCTGATTTCAGCAGCATGCCGATCACACCTAGCGCGATAATAGTAACCACCACAAAAAAGTTGCGCTGCCATGTAATATCCGCACGGTTCAGAAATCCAAATGCCGCGCCTTTATTGACTACGTGTACCAGATTAAAGAATCCCGGAATAATCACCTCTGATGTCCAGAGGGTCATCTTTTCGCGGACCGCAATTTTTGTAACCTGATCCAAGATCAGCGTTATGACAGATATTATTCCGGCAAGAAAATATTTATTCATAATTGCCTATTGATGCCTCCGGCGGCCCTGCCGGGAGCATCTTGATGCGCAATGCGCTTTTAAGAATTATTTGATTTCGCCTCCGGCGGCTTAAATCCTTTTCCAAAAGGGTTTAAGAATCCCAAAACGTTTTAGTTGGGCTTTGTCAATCTTTATTCGAAGACCGCCTTAGTACGCTACTAGCGAAGCATAACTAAAACGTCTTTGAAAGAGAGGGGATGGGGTCTGGGGAAGGGGAGAGAAAACTTTGGGCGTTAGCAAAGTTTTCTCTCCCCTTCCCCAGCCGTCGGAGACATTTTAAAAATGCCCCCGCTTTCGGAGAAAACGGGGGCATTCAATATTTAATTTTAAAAGAGCGAGAGACTTAGCCGGCCAGAACAGCTGCGCAGCGCGGGCAGAGTTCGGGATGCTCGGCATTGGAGCCGAGGGTATCGTATCTCCAGCAGCGGCTGCATTTCTCACCCTGAGCTTTTTCGACCTTGATGGCAAGACCTTCCAGCTCTTCCGGCTTGACCGCATCATCAGTTGCGTCGGCCAGAGGTGCGATCTCAACACCGGATACGATGAAGAATTCGCGGTGTTCGATGTTTTCGAGTGCCTTGGCGATTTCATCACTGGCGAAGAGGGTGATCTTGGTATCGAGAGAGTGACCGATGACCTTTTCACGGCGCAGGGGTTCGATTGCCTTGGTGACTTCGGTACGAACTTCCATGAGCAGTTCCCATCTTTTGCGCTCTGCATCGTCGATATCTGCTTTGAGCAGCTCGGGACGGATGGCGAAGACGGTTTCAGCGTCACCTTTCATTTCTTCCGGCATGTGGGAATAAGCTTCCTCAGCGGTGAAGGAAAGGATGGGGGCCATGTCTTTCAGCAGCATAAGCATGGTCTGCCAGAGTACGGTCTGGGCGGAACGTCTTTCGAGGGACTTTTCACCGGAGACGTAAAGTCTGTCCTTGATGATGTCGAGATAGAACGCGGAAAGCTCGGTGGTGCAGAGGTTGTGCAGGGTGTGGTAAACCTTGTGGAATTCAAAGTTTGCGTAGGCCTGCTGGATAACCTCGTGCTGGCGGCTGACCAGATCAAGTGCGAAATGGTCGATGGGCAGCATTTCCGCGGGGGCAACTGCGTCAGTCTCGGGGTTGAAGCCGTTCAGGTTGCCGAGAATGTAGCGGCAGGTGTTACGCACGCGGCGGTAGGTATCAACCATGCGGCTCAGGATTTCGTCGGAGATACGGACGTCTTCCTGATAGTTCACAGCGGAAACCCACATGCGCAGGATTTCAGCACCGTGCTGGTCGATGATTTCCTGCGGCGCGATGACGTTACCGATGGACTTGGACATCTTGCGGCCGTTCTTGTCCACAACGTAACCGTGGGTGAGTACGGTCTTGTAGGGAGGCACATCGCGGGTACCGACGGATGCGAGCAGGGAGCTGTGGAACCATCCGCGATGCTGGTCGGAGCCTTCGAGATACAGATCAGCGGGGAAGCGGTGTTCCTTGCGTTTTTCAACTACTGCTGCGTAGCTGGTACCGGAATCAAACCATACGTCGAGGATGTCGTCTTCCTTGGCCCAGTGATTGCCGCCGCATTTGGGGCATTTGAGACCGTCGGGAGCGATTTCTTCTACGGATTTTTCAAACCAGTAGTCACAGCCGCGTTCGTGCTTTTCAAATTCGTCTACTACGGAGAAAACCCACTTGGGATCGTTGTATACCTCATCGCATTCTTCACAGATCAGGGCGATGATGGGCACACCCCAGTTACGCTGACGGGAGATACACCAGTCAGGGCGGTTTTCAACCATGCTGTAGATGCGGTTTTCACCCCATGCGGGAATCCACTCAACGTCATCCTTGATGGCTTTGAGTGCCTTGGCGCGCAGGTCGTTTTCTTCCATGCCGATGAACCACTGGGTGGTGGCGCGGAAGATTACCGGCTCTTTACAACGCCAGCAATGGGGGTAGGAGTGGGTGATTTTTTCCTGTGCAAGGAGGTTGCCCAGCTCTTCCAGCTTTTCGATTACCTTGGGGTTGGCTTCGAAAACGTTCATTCCACCGAAGAATTCTACTTCCTTGAGGAACACACCGCTGTTGTTCATGGGGGAGTAGATTTCCAGACCGTTTTTGAGACCGGTTTCAAAGTCCTCACGACCATGGCCGGGAGCGGTATGAACGCAACCGGTACCGGAATCGAGAGTTACGTAGTCGGCCAGTACAATGGGGGACTCGCGGTCGTAGATGGGATGCTTGGCAACCGCACCTTCGAGCTTGGCTCCTTCAACGGTAGCCAGCACATTCCAGCTTTCCCAGCCGAAGGACTCAGCGCAGACGGGCAGCAGTCTTTCAGCAAGGATGTAGAAGTCGCCGTTTACTTCGGCAACCACGTATTCAAATTCGGGATGAACAGCCACAGCCATGTTATCGGGGATGGTCCAGGGAGTGGTGGTCCAGATGCACACGTAGGTGCGTGAGAGGTCCACTTTGGATGCAGCATCGCCGGGCAGTGCTTTCAGAACTTTTTCATCGTTGAGCGGGAAGCGTACATATATAGAAGGTGAAGTGTGATCTTCGTATTCTACTTCAGCTTCAGCAAGCGCAGTGCGGCAGTCGCAGCACCAGTGAATGGGCTTCTTGCCGCGGATGACGGAACCTTTCTCCATGAAACGGCCCAGTTCGCGGGCGGTTGCGGCCTCGTATTCGGGCTTCATGGTCAGGTAAGGATCTTCCCAGGTACCGAGCACGCCGAGGCGTTTGAATTCCTTGCGCTGGATGCCGACGAATTTTTCAGCGTATTCGCGGCAGAGGCGGCGGATAACAGTGGTGGGCAGTTCTTTTTTCTTTTTCTTGAGTTCCTGCTCAACCTTGTGCTCGATGGGCAGGCCGTGGCAGTCCCAGCCGGGAACGTATTCAGCTTTCATGCCCTGCAGGTTGCGGGATTTAACAATGATGTCCTTGAGGACCTTGTTCATGGCTGTACCCATGTGAATGTGGCCGTTTGCATACGGGGGGCCGTCGTGCAGCACGTACTGCTGGGCATCGGCATTGGCTTCGACCATCTTGTCGTATACGGACATTTCCTCCCAGCGTTTGAGCATTTCGGGCTCACGCTGTTTGAGGTTGGCCTTCATGGGAAATTTGGTCTTGGGCAGACACAGGGTCTTTTTATAATCGCTCATGACTGGAAAAGTCCTCCGGAACTCTCTTGGATATAATATTGATTAAAGGCCGTTCTAAACAGCCGTTCTGGCGAAAACGTAAAAAATAAAAAATGCTCAAAAATGAGCGGCGTCATCTTTAAACAAGGCGTGATGGAAGTCAACCCGGAGTTGCTTCATTATTAAAGGGAAATGAGTCCTTCAATGGTGGAAGCTTTCTGGTACATGTTCACAATTTCATCAGAGCAGGTGGCGTGGATGGTTACGGTTACGCTGGTGTATTTACCTGTCTTGGAGTCTTTTTCATCGTGCGGAATGCCTTCAAGCATGGATTTAAGTTCTGCCAGCGACTTGCCGGGGACTATGAATTTGAAGGTATAATCGCAGGGCCATTCGTGGTGCTCATCAAGTGTTGCTTTGAATTGATCCATGGATTTATCCATGTTTTTCTCCTTATATTTATCTGAAATAATTTAATTTTATGTAATTGCGAACGAGGTGGCAACATTGGCTGCTGCCTCGTGGGGCAATGTTGATATATGAATCGTATATGGTGCTGTCAATGGTGTAAAAAAAAGTTTTTCCCTTGTCCCTAAAGGATTTTTCGGCTTTGTCGATAAAATATGCAGGTGTTCTTAAATAAAATGAAGGGTAGGGCTTAAAAATGAGTAAAAGAAATCTTCACGCTACGAATTTCAGGAAAGTTCTTGAGCTGTTCAATGATGGACGTGATCGCGATGCGGAAAGTCTGCTGCGTATCATCCAGGATGACTATCTGACCATGTATGAGGAAAACAAGGAATTGCGGTCTCAGATTAAAGAGGTTGCTGAGATTCTGGATCTTGCCGAGTGCATGGAGTTTGACGGCCAGAAATACTGGATCGATGAAGATAATGAGAAGACCGGACCGTATTGTCAGGTCTGTTATGACCGTGATGGAGTCCTGATCAGACTTCAGGAGCGGACCAAGCACTGGGAGTGCTATTCCTGCCAGAACCTGTTCGTGAAAATGCCCACCGGCAATATTATCCATAAGAGCAGGCCCAAGAAGGAAACAAAGCCTTTGCTGAGGCTTTTCAGCTAAACAACTTCATTTTTCAGTCCTTAATATACACCTTGAAACGGAACTGTTCATCTAATGGGCAGTTCCGTTTCCTTTTTATTTACGTATTAAAAAATGTAACACAAAAGTGGTGGAAAAAACGCCGGATTGTAACTATTGGTCTTTGTCGATTGTATCCGCGAGTTATTTAATCTGGAGATTTCGCCCTTATGGTTCTTAATGAACGACATATGCAACTGCTGAAACATGTCAGAAGTTATGCAAAGATTGAACGATACCACGGCCTTTTGCCCAAGCGTGAAACTTACCTTTATGACACTGAACTGATTGAAGAGCTTCTTGAAGCGGGGCTTATTGACGAGGGTAGTATCTGTACTTCCTGTGGAAATAATCTGGAAGGATACAGGATTTCAAGGAAAGCCGAAAAAGAGTTCGACAGGCTTGGAGAAGAGGTTAAAGATAAGGAATGGGAAACTTTTTGCGGTATTGATGTTGAAATCAATGAAATTCTGGATAAGATCCACATCAGGGCTTTAATTGATATTTTTCATCTCTCAAGAATTTCTCTTTTTCGCGGAATAGCTCCCAAGTCAATTCTACAGGAAGCTTTCACCGAAGATATTCTGAATGTTTTGCTAGATGTAGGGTATATCAATAAGATTTCCCTTAAGGGACCGGCAATTATATATGAAAGCGGTTTTGTTCTGGCGGACAGGGCTTCACGCATGCTCAAGCAGGCCGGCTATGTAAAATAATTTTTCAACTCTGCTTATTTTTCAGACCTTCCGGGGATTCCGGGAGGTCTTTTTTATTTCCATGCGCAATAATGTGTTAATATATGGTCGCGATTGTCCTTTGTGTTGGATTTCAGGGTTTAATTGGTATAGTATTCAGCTAATCGTACTTTAACTGTGAGGATGTTATGTCAGGCAAATTCTTGTGCATACACGGCCATTTTTACCAGCCTCCCCGGGAAGACCCGTGGCTGGATATGATTTTCCCTGAAGGAAGCGCAGCCCCGTTCCGCCACTGGAATGAACGTATCTGCCGCGAAAGTTACGCACCGCTGGCATGGGCCAGACGCATGGGCGGCGACGGCATTTTTGATATCATCAACTGCTATGAATGGATGAGTTTTAATGTGGGGCCGACCCTGTTCCGCTGGATTGAACGTTCCGAGCCTGAACTCTATGCCAAGATACTGGAAGGCGATGCCTTGAGCTTCAAGCGTTGGGGACACGGCAATGCCATCGCCCAGATTTACCATCATGTGATCATGCCGCTTGCTTCGGAACTGGACCGCGATGCCGAGGTTGCCTGGGCTGTAGCTGATTTTGAATCCCGTTTCAAACGCAGGCCGGAAGGGATGTGGCTCTCCGAAACAGCCTGCGATACTGACACCCTTGAAACCTTGGCGGACCACGGCATTGCTTTCACTCTGCTGGCCCCGAGACAGGCTGCTGCTATTGCGGATATCGGCTCTGATGATTGGCATCAGGTGGATGAATACTCCATCAATATTAAAGAACCTTACCTTGTGGAACTGCCTTCCGGCAGAACTATTTCAATTTTTTTCTATGACGGAGGCCTTTCACAGGCCATAGCATTCGAAGGGCTGCTGAAGAACGGTGACGATTTCTGGAACAAACTTTCCGGTGCTTCTGCTGAAGGTCTTCTTTCCATCGGCACAGACGGCGAAACCTACGGACACCATGTGGAGTTCGGTGAAATGGCCCTTGCCTATGTGCTTTCACAGGCGATCAAGGAACGTGACGGTGTCTCTTTACTGAACTACGGTGCCTATCTTGAGCAGCATCCTCCGACCCGCAAGGTCAGAATCCATGAAGAGTCCTCATGGAGCTGCTATCACGGTGTTGAGCGTTGGCGCAGCGATTGCGGTTGTTGTACCGGCGGCCACCCCGACTGGAATCAGCAGTGGCGTAAACCTTTGCGTGAAGGGCTTGATGCTGTAAAAACATTGATGAATGCCCATTACTTCAATTATGGTGATAAGATTTTCAAAGATGCGCGTGCAGCCTTGATTGATTACGGAACAGTCCTGAGCGGGCTTGTTTCGGAAGACGATTTCTTTAACCGTCACTTTAAGGTTTTAAAGGACAGTGCTGATGCTGATCTGGGCTGGAAACTGCTCTCCATGCAGAAATGGGCACTTTCGTCCTTTGCCAGCTGCGGTTGGTTTTTTGATGATCTGGCCCGGCTAGAACCGGTCAACAATATGGGGTTTGCGTTAAGAGCCATTGAGCTGTCCAAGGAAACCGGGCTGATCGGTCTGGAGGAGAAATTCCTTTCCATTGCAGGAGAGGCTCGCTCCAACGAAGAACGGTACGGATCGGCTGTGGATCTCTGGAATAGTAAAATCAAACCGCAGAGTGAAACTCCCGGCAGTCTGCTCGGTCAGGCACTTGGCCGCCTTTATGTAGAGGGAGTGCTGCCCCTGCCCGGCGAAGAGGGAAGTGTCAGCTGGCCGGGTGTCTCAGTGCTCATTAAGACCAATGACAGCTCACTGGTTATGGCCCGTGGCGAAGCTGAAATTAAATGGCATCTTGAATCCGAAGTAAAAAAATACAGTTGGAAGTGGCAGAAGGGTGAACGTGTCCTGACCGGTTCTGTTGAAATTACTCTTCCCGGCGGACAGATAGAACATTATCCGCTGACTGAAATATCATGGAAGAAAAAGCAAACCATTGCCCTGACATGGGTAAAACGATTTGCAGACACAGCATGGCAGGCCCAGATTTTGAATACCGGGTGCGGGCCTGCGCTTTTTAATGAATTTGAAGATTACCAGGCTCGTCAAAGCTGGGAATCGCATTGGAAAAAATTATGGCCGGGCATTGTCTGGAGTTACATTTTTTCCGGGGACAGTGTTAGTGACGATTTTATTGAATTTGCTAAAACTGTTGGACGCGACCATCCCGATCTTGACTACTTTATCGAGCAACTGGGTAAACAGCTTTGCATAATGCTGCATAACGATCTTACTTTTTGGGACAGTATTCGCGGCGTTATTGAGCGGACCAGACAGCTGGAACTCCCTATTGATCTTTGGAAACTGCAGAATTGCTATTGGGATAAAGTGCTTTTGGGCGAGAATGACCCGGAATTAGCCAAGATGATCGGGTTCGATTTATAATATCTGTTAATGAACGTACAGGAAAAAGGTCCGTTGAAATTGATTCAACGGACCTTTTTTATTGATTTATTTTAAGATAGATCAGAACTCATAAACCGAACCTGACCCCATGGGCAGTACTTCGCAGGAGAGTCGCTGTTTCAGGAATTCGAAACCTTCCTTTCCAGTGCAATGTCCGGCGGCAACAGTGCGGACCTTGAATTCCTCGATTACCTTGGCGGTGTTCTCGAATTCAGTCTCGTCCGTTTTGTATAAGTGCAGACCGCCTACAATGGCATGGACCGAATCGATCCCGGTCAGATCACGCAGATGGTAAAGCGAATTTGCCAGACCGCTGTGACAGCAGCCCAGCACCACAATCGGGCCGGAATTGCTCATCAGCAGCAGGAAAGCGTCGTCACGGACCGGGTCCGGCTGGGTCTTTTCAGGATTAAGGAAAAGTCCTTGCGTTGCCTCGAATAAACCTTCGCGGCGGGGAATCTCCGTGATCATGAACAAACCGTCATCAAGTTCCGAATCATCGCGGACAATGATGGTGCCGGGATATTCACAGGGAAAGGAAGCATCACCTGATCCGTCCTTACCTCTGCTCGAATAACGCTTGTTGGCAAAATCAGGGTGGGCATAAACCGGTCCCATGAAATCAGCTTCCATGAGCGCGTCCATCCCTCCGGTGTGATCCCAGTGTCCGTGGCTGAGGGCGATGCCCTTGGCATCTGCCGCCTTTATACCCATGTCTGTTCCGTTTTTAAGGAAAAGCGGGCTTGCTCCGCAGTCCCAGAGCCAGAGACCGTTTCCGGGCAGTTCAAGAGCCATGGAAAAGCCCCATTCACTGCCCAGATTGTCATTCAGGGATTCATTGTCACAAAGTACGGATATCTTGCACGGTTCGGTGTATTGTCCTGTTATCTCGATGGCCATTTTTGAGGATCATCCTTGAAGAGCTTGTAGTTGATGGAGTCCACAAGGGCCTGCCAGCTCGCTTCAATGATGTTGTGGCTGACGCCCATGGTGGTCCACTGGCTTTTGCCGTCAGTGGATTCAATGAGCAGCCGCACGTTGGAACTCGTGCCTGCTGCCTGACGTACAGCCCCGGACAATACTCTTACCTTAAAGTCCTGTAAACGAACATCTTTCAGAGATGGATAAAAAGGCTCAAGAGCCTTGCGCAATGCTTTATCAAGCGCGTTTACCGGACCGTCGCCGGAAGCGGCGGTATGGTTTTCCTCGCCATGGACTTTTACGATGACCGTAGCCTCGGAAAAAGGCTCCTGATCATTCTTGCGCTTGGCATCAACAACAAAGAAGTTGATGAACTCAAAGTAACGTTTGGACCAGCCCATGGCTTTGAAAAAGAGCAGTTCAAAGGATGCTTCGGCTGCGGAATATTCAAAACCGATTGATTCGCGTTCCTTGATGTCGGCCAGAATGGTCTGTACCGCAGGATCGTTTTTATCGAGGTCGTAACCGTATTGTTTGGCCTTGTAGAGCACGTTGCTTTTACCGGAAAGGTCGGAAAGCAGCACACGGCGGTCGTTACCCACCAGCAGGGGATCAATATGCTCGTAACTGGTGGAATCCTTCAGTACCGCGCTGACATGAATACCGCCTTTATGCGCGAATGCGGCCTGACCGACAAAGGGCTGGCGCAGAAAGGGGCGCAGGTTGGCGATTTCAGTGACGTAAGTGGAAGTCTCCTTCAGCTTGATCAGCTTATCCTTGCCGATGGTCTCGTAGCCGAGCTTGAGCTCAAGGTTGGGGATTATGGAACAGAGGTTGGCGTTACCGCAACGTTCCCCGTATCCGTTCATAGTCCCCTGAATCTGGATGGCTCCGTTCTTGACCGCAGCAAGGGAGTTGGCAACAGCCAGCTCACAATCGTTGTGGGCGTGGATACCGATACTGCAGCCGGGAATCTTTTCCTGCACGACCCTGCATGCTTCAGCCACGTCTTCAGGCATGGAGCCGCCGTTGGTATCGCAGAGGACGAGAACATCCGCCCCGGCCTCGTATGCGGCCTTGAGGCAGCTGATGGTGAATTCCGGGTTGGCCTTGAAGCCGTCAAAGAAGTGCTCGGCATCAAAGAACAGCTCTTCCACGTGCGGACGCAGGTAGCCGATACTGTTGCTGATCAGTTCGATATTTCTTTCAAGGGTGACACCAAGTGCGCTGGTGGCGTGGAAGTCCCATGTTTTTCCGAAAATAGACATGGCCTTGGCTCCTGATTCTATCAGGGCGTTCAGGTTGGGGTCATTTTCAGGGGTCAGGCGGTTCATATGGGTTGAACCGAAAGCGGAGACTTTGATGTTTTTAAGAGCGTAGTTCTGGATTTCCTGAAAGAATTCCTTGTCAGTGGCATTGGACCCGGGCCAGCCGCCCTCGACGTAATGTACGCCGAGGTCGTCCAGCTTGCGGGTAATGCGCACTTTATCTTGTACGCTTAAGTTTATTTCTTCGGATTGTGTGCCGTCACGCAGGGTGGTGTCGTATATTTTTATCTGTTTCATTTGCTAGAGCGTGTTTTCATCGGACCCCGATTTATCGAGCCCGAACGTGTTATGGAGCGTTCTTATAGCCAGTTCGGTATATTTTTCTTCGATAAGGCAGGTAATTTTAATTTCGGAAGTGCTGATCATCAGGATGTTGATGTTTTCATCACGCAGGGCCTGAAATGCCTTGGATGCTACACCGGAATGGTTACGCATGCCTACACCGATAACTGAAACCTTGCAGACATGCTGGTCGTAGAGCACATCCTGAGCACCCATGGGGTCTTTAATCTCATCGATGATTTCAAGGGTCTTCTTGAGATCGCCTCTGGGGATGGTGAAGGTCATGTCGGTGCGGCCGTCACGGCTGGGGTTCTGGACAATCATATCAACCAGAATGCCTGCTTCAGCAAGAGGAGTGAAGAGAGCTGCGGATACGCCCGGCTCATCCTTAACTTTGGATAGGGTTACACGGGCCTGATCCTTGTCGTATGCAATTCCGGAAACAAGTACTGATTCCATATTTTTATCCTCCTGAGTGACGTATGTTCCGATCTCATCGCTGAAAGTAGAGCGGACATGAACTTTAACATTATATTTCTTGGCAAATTCAACTGAACGAATCTGTAGTACCTTCGCACCCATGCTGGCCATTTCAAGCATCTCGTCATAGGAAACGTGGTCAAGCTTGCGGGCCAGTGAACAGATGTTGGGGTCGGTAGTGAATACGCCCGGAACATCGGTAAATATTTCACAGACATCAGCTTCGATGGCTGCAGCCATGGCTACTGCGGATGTATCGGAACCCCCGCGACCAAGGGTGGTAATTCGTCTGCCTTCGTCGCAGCCCTGAAAGCCGGCCATGACCAGTATATCGTTTTCCTGCAGCATTTCTTCGATTTTAGCGCGGTCAATATCAAGGATACGGGCGCGGGAATAATCGGAATCTGTCTTAATGGGAATCTGGAAGCCGAGCAGGGAGCGCGCTTTAACTCCGCGATCTTTCAGAAGCATGGAAAAAAGGGCAGTAGAAACCTGTTCCCCGGTGGAGACCAGGGAATCCATTTCGGCGAGGTCCGGTTCTTCGGACCATTCGTAGGCCAGATCAATCAACCGGTTTGTTTCACCGGACATTGCAGAGAGGACTACGATAACTTTGTTGCCTTTTTCGTAAGGCACCATGACTTTTTCCAGTACTTGCTTCATGCATTCGAGGTTCCTGACCGAGGTTCCACCGAATTTCTGTACTACGATGTTCATCTGAACATTATCTCCTTACCACATGAGTTCAACGGATCTTATTGGAATGATTCAAGAAATGAGGCAAGCTCTTCATAGAGGGAGGTCGCTGAACCATGCAGGGTCAATTCTATTGTTCTACCGGATGCGGCAGGGGTCCAAGTGAAGAGCAGTGCGCTTTCAGGCCAGAATTCCATATTCAGATACTGAATCCACTCTACAACTGTCAAAGTTTTTTTATCACTTAGCAGATCAAAGAAATCATCATCAGGTGTTTGACCTTCCAATCTGTAGAGGTCAAAATGAGCAACCTGAGGTTTTGTGGGGTAAATATTAAGAATATTGAAACTGGGGCTGCTTACTTCTGCGTTTTGCGCACCCGGAAAGGATTCGACCAGTGCGCGAACAAAAGTTGTTTTTCCCGCTCCAAGGTCCCCGTTCAGAAAGATGGGAACCAGTTTTCCCGTTTCCATAAAAAAAGAAGCCAGAGTGGAGCCGAGTCTTAAGGTCGCCTCCACATCCGGCAGGTTGATGATCAGTTTATCATTATTCATTTACTTAGCTAAAACCTTTAAAACGTCTTCTTTTCCGACCACACCGACAAGCTTGCCGTTTTCCACCACCGGCAGGGTGTAGAATTTTCTTTCAACCATCAGGTCGGCTATTTTCTCAATGGATGTGTCGGGGTCAATGGTTATCGGATCAGGGGTCATGGCATGCTGCACCTTGGTGGCCGCAATCTTGTTCACCTCCCGCTCAAGCTCCTCATTGGAGGAGAAGGAGATAAAACCGTCCAGAATGGTGAACAGCGACGGCATGGAAATGGTCTTCTGCTGCGCCACAAGATCGCTCTGGCAGAGAACTCCGATCAGCTTGCCGTCCCGGTCCACGACCGGGAGTCCGTTCAGGTGTTTTTCAAGCATGAGCTTGGCTGCGGTTGCAACATCGTTTTCAGGTTCGAGGGTCAGGGCACCGGAAGTCATAATGTCTTTGGCTTTCAGCATAGTTCCTCCTTGAGCACTTGGGGGAGCGCATCCGCTATTTCTGTTGCGATATTTCCGCGATACGGAAATTTATCAGCCAGATACTGTCCTGCCAGTCCATGCCAGTATACCCCGATACATCCGCTTTGCATAGGATGAATTCCTCTTGCCAGCAAACTTCCGCACATTCCGGCAAGAATATCACCGGATCCGGCTGCAGCAAGGTTCGGCGCAGATATTGGCGAGACAGCAATCTGTCCATCAGGGCTGCCGATGATCGTTCCGGCACCCTTGAGCACCAGCAGGGTTCTGCTTGACTCGGAAAACTTACGCGCTGCGCCGATGCGGTCAGCTTCAACTTCAGGAATAGTGCTGCCGATCATGCGGGCCATTTCACCGGGATGCGGGGTCAGGATGGAATTCTCTGCGATTATTTTCAGCAGGTGCGGACGCTCGGCAAAAGCATATAAGGCGTCAGCATCATACACGGCAGGGGGATGGCCATGTTTAACCACAGCTTCCACCAGATCCAGCGCACCCTTATCGCGTCCCAGTCCCGGGCCGATTACCAGCGCGTCATATTTTTCAAGCTCCGGGAGCAGTTCCGCGATCATTTGATCATTCCACTGATCGCCTGAACCAAGCCCTTTAGTCATCAGTTCCGGTTTGCCGCCTTTCACTTCAGTTGCCAGACCGTCCGGGCAAGCCATGGTCACCAGTCCGGCTCCCGCGCGTAGGGCGGAAATTCCGGCCAGATGCAGTGCCCCGGTAAGGCCTTTAGACGCACCGACCAACAGCACATGCCCGGAACTGCCTTTATGCATGGCCGGGGAGGGCATGGGAATGAATTCCAGCGCGTTGTCACTGATTAATTGATGCGTGGCCGGATGCTTGTATTTCACTTCACCCGGAATGCCGATGTGAGCGACCACTAAAGTGCCTGTGTACGCATCCGCCTGCGGCAGGGCAAGCCCAATCTTGGCTTCTTCAAAAGTTACGGTCATATGGGCCTGTACGGCAACAGGCTGAGGATGTCCGGTCAGGCCGTTCAATCCCGAAGGAACATCCACTGCAAAAATAAAACTGTTTGTGGCAGCATTGATCGCTTCAACGATTCCGTGGGCAAAGGGCCGCAGTTCCCCGGAAAATCCGGTCCCGAGTAGGGCATCTATTATGATATCAGCTTCAGGGAGCACGACTTTTTCCTTTGCCCGGAAAAATTTCATATTCACGCCCAGCCGTGCGGCAACCTTGAGCATGTATGCGGCGTCGCCTTTGTATTTGCCCTTGGGAGCCGTGTGCATGATGAGCACTTCCGCGCCCATATCCGCCAGCATGCGGCCCATGACAAAGCCGTCGCCGCCGTTGTTGCCTGATCCGGCGATGATCAGGATTTTTTTGCCGTACACATCGCCATAACCTTTAAGCAGGGCAAAAACAGCCTCGCGTCCGGCGTTTTCCATGAGGATTTCGCCCTTGATGCCTATTTCATTGATGGTCACTCTGTCCCAATTGGACATTTCTTTAGGAGTAGGAAGCGGTGTGAACATGAAGACTCCTGAGGACTTGATGCGCTACGCGCTTTTATGAAAAGATTTCGCCTCCGGCGGCTTAAACCCTTTTCCAAAAGGGTTTAAGAATCCCAAAACGTTTTAATAGGGCTTCGCCATTTTATTTTTCGAGCACAACAACGGCTGCTGCTGTGTCGCGTCCGTGAGTTATAGAAATGTGATTACTTTCGACTCCCATCATCTTGCTGCGTTCTAAGGCTTTGCCGAGAAAAGTTAGCTGCGGCGCGCCGGATTCCATGCGGGTGATTTCAATAGTATGGAATGTGATTCCCTCGGCAAACCCGGTTCCCAGTGCTTTTACGGCTGCTTCTTTGGCAGCGAAGCGGGCAGCGACGTAGGGCACGGGGTTCTTCGCAGGGATTAGTTCCAGTTCTGCGGGAGTGAGTATCTTTTCCGCAAAGCGTTCGCCGTATTTGTCCAGCGAACGCTTGATGCGGTCGAGTTCGGTAATATCTATGCCCAGTCCGATGATCATGGATTAATCAGCGAAGTTTCTAATGATTTCAACCATGTCACGCACTGCGCGATCAATGCCCACGTAAATTGCGCGGGACATGATGGAATGACCGATGGAGTATTCGCAGATACCGGGCACGTCGGCGAAATCAAGGATGTTTACGTAGTTCAGGCCATGACCGAGATTGACCTTCAGGCCGAGATCCTGCGCCATCTCGATACCGTTGATGATGCGGTCCAGCTCTGCTTTTTGCTCGGTGCGGTTGGTGGCATCGGCGAAATGTCCGGTGTGGATTTCGATGTATTCGGCACCGATGGCTTTGGCTGCATTGATCTGTTCGGGATCGGCATCAATGAACAGGCTGGAACCGACGCCTTTTTCATGCAGGGGAGCGAGGTATTCGATGAGCCGTTTTTCCTGTCCGATGCAGTTCAGGCCGCCTTCGGTGGTCAGTTCCTCACGTTTTTCCGGAACAAGGCAGACTGTGGCCGGGACGATATCCAGCGCGATACGCTGCATTTCATCGGTAGCGGCCATCTCAAAATGAAAGTCGGTCTGGATGGTTTTGCTGATCAGGTCGATATCCCGGTCCTGCACGTGGCGGCGGTCTTCTCGCAGGTGCATGATGATTCCTGCGGCACCGGCCAGTTCGCACATGGCTGCTGCGGTTACGGGATCGGGCTCGATTCCCTGACGGGCCTGTCTGATAGTGGCGACATGATCGACATTGACGCATAAGAGGGGCATGATTATATCCTCCGGTAAATTAATTTATTTTTTTGACGGCAAGCGGTTTTCGGCTTGCTAACAGCACAATATAGTTAATGGAGTTTGATGGCAACCGTCATATCTTTGTAACCGGGTTACAGTTGACATTAAAAACATAAAGGCGTTATCCGCTCTATGATCAATCGAGCGGCAGTCCGGTAATCGAAGATTCTGCCAGCTATTTTATAGAAATTAAAAAACGCCATAAATAAACGAGAGAACAACGAATGAACATTTGTATTGTTGGGACCGGATATGTGGGTCTGGTCAGCGCGGCTTGTTTTGCTGAAATGGGTAACCATGTCTGGTGCGTGGATGTTAACCCCGATGTAGTTGAAACCCTGAAGCAGGGTGAAGTTCATATTTTTGAACCCGGTCTTGATGTGCTTGTTAAGCGCAACTACGAAGACGGAAGACTTTTCTTCACCACCGACCTTAAAGAAGGGCTGGCCAAAGCCAAAATGGTTTTCATCTGCGTGGGAACTCCCTGCGGAGCAGACGGAAGCTGCGACCTGAGCTATGTGGAGACTGTAGCCCGTCAGGTCGGCCAGAATATGACTGAGCCGAAAATTATTGTTGATAAATCCACCGTTCCTGTAGGAACCGCCGATAAAGTCCGGGCAACCATTCAGGAAGAACTGGATAAACGCGGTCTTGATATTGAGTTCGATGTTGCTTCCAACCCTGAATTCCTCAAGGAAGGGGATGCGGTAAGCGATTTCATGAAGCCTGACCGTGTTGTTGTCGGTTCTGAAAACGAAGAGACCCGCAAACAGTTCGAGACTCTTTATGCCCCTTACGCCCGCAGCCGTGAAAAACTTATCTTCATGGGCACCAGAAGTGCGGAAATGACCAAATATGCTGCCAACTGCATGTTGGCAACCAAGATTTCCTTTATCAACGAAATGGCCGGTATCTGCGAAAAAGTGGGTGCCAACGTTCGTGAGGTGCGTCTGGGTATCGGTTCCGATCACCGCATCGGCTACTATTTTATCTACCCCGGTGTAGGTTACGGCGGATCATGCTTTCCTAAAGATGTAAAGGCCCTGATCAACACCGCCAAGGAAGTGGGCGCACAGCCGGAACTCATCGAAGCGGTAGATTCTGTAAACAACCGCCAGAAGAAAATGCTTTCCAGTAAAATTCTGGATTACTTTGAGCCTCAGGGCGGAGTTAAAGGAAAAACCCTTGCAATGTGGGGACTTGCCTTTAAAGCAAATACCGATGACATGCGCGAATCTTCTGCTCTTTCCATTATTGAAGAATTGACTGCCGCCGGTATGAAAATTAAAGCATTCGATCCTGTCGCCCATAAAAAGGCAGCAGAAATTCTGCGTGATAATGATCTGGTGGAGATTGTCCACAGCCAGTACGATGTGCTGGAAGATGCAGACGCACTTGCTGTTGTTACCGACTGGAACCAGTTCAGGAACCCCGATTTTGACAAGGTCAAGGATTCCCTTAATGCACCGCTCGTCTTTGACGGCAGAAACCTTTACGACCCTGCTTATCTTGGAAGTTGCGGATTCGCATATTTCAGTGTGGGTCGCCGTCCGATCGGAGTAGAGGGTTAGCCTCTCAGATATGACAAATAAAAAGGCCCGCATCAGCGGGCCTTATTTTTTTTAGGGGTCCAGAGTTTTCATTGATGACCTGAGTTGCAGTTCCTGCAGAATCAGTCTTTCGTACTCCGGGCTGTATTGAATATTTTCCTGATTATCCTGCTCCAGCATTTTTGCCAGAAACTGGGTTTCTTCCCAGAAGTCGAGCAGTTCTTCATTTGCTAGTGATTTAATCTGGTCTTCCAGTGTGATATTATCTGTCGGGGAAAACTGAGCCATGCGAGTTCATACCCTCCTGAGCTTCGCTTTTTGCTATCAGATACAATCAATAGTCATTTAAAAGACACTAGTCAATTTCCGGAGCAAGAAAAATATCGTAATTGTTTTATAATTTCAGGATTAGCTTGCAAATGTTTCAGATGAATAATAATATGAAATTAATAGCGAACTATATTGTGTGTTCATAAACTCAAATTGATCAAATCCCTTGGTCATCCACTGTAAAAGAATAACAGGGGGACAAGTATGGAAGAAGGTAAGAAGATTACGCTTGATGCGGAACTGATTCAGCTGGTTACCTTCAGTATCGGTGAAGAGGAATTCGGCGTTGATATTCTCAAGGTTCAGGAAATTATCAGAACCATGGAAATTACCAAGGTTCCCAGAGCTCCGCAATTTGTCGAGGGTGTAATCAACCTTCGCGGTAAGGTTATCCCCATTATCGATCTCAGAAGCAAGTTCGGCCTGCAGTTCCGTGAACACGATCAGCATACAAGAATTATCGTAATTGAAATAAATGATATGATTGTGGGTTTTGTTGTGGATTCCGTTTCCGAGGTCCTCAGAATTCCCGCGTCCACCGTTGAACCGCCGCCGCCTGTTGTTTCCGGTCTTGAATCCGAATATATCAGCGGAGTCGGTAAACTTGAAGACAGACTGCTTATCCTGCTCGACCTGAACAGACTCCTGTCCAGCGAAGAACAGGAACAGCTGGCTCAGGTTTAGTTTATAATTGAACATTTCATGTGTATCAGTCCTGTTGATTGCTAATAATTGTTTTTGAACTGGACAGCGATACCATTTCTCTGCAAAAAAAAGTCGTCCTCTGCATGAGCAGAGGGCGACTTTAATTTTGATAAATTTCTGGAGATAGTTTGTCCTTACCAGCCCGACTTTCCGCTTTCGCTTCCGGAAGCGGTGATAACTTGCGTATTTTTAAAAGCGGCCACGGCACGCAGGCTTTCACTGCCCACAACCTTCATTCACGGGGTGAGTCTGTGGTGCTTGTTGCACCGGGGGCACGTGAATATTCCGAACTCAAGGCTTTGCTGACCCTTTTCAGCCGCAATGATCTTGAGAACAAAGGCAAGGTGGTTCCGGCGTGGGAACGCGATTGGGTTTTCCTTCCGCCATATCTGAGCAAAAATCCCGCTGCTTCTGATTGGGCTGAACGCTGGGCCGCACTGCACGCGCTTACCCGTGGCGGCAAGCAGTCCGTACTGATGACTGCGGATAATCTGCTTCCTAAATGGCCGTCTCCGGCAGTTCTGGAAAACAACTATATAGTCCTTGCCAAAGGCGAGGAAATGGACCCGGAGCTGCTCATGGAACAGGCGGTTACATGGGGTTACACAAGGACCAAATTGGTTTCCGGGTACGGTGAGATGTCCATGCGCGGGGATATCCTCGATATCTATGCTCCCGGCTACGACCTTCCGGTACGTCTTGAGTTTTTCGGGGATATCTTGGAGGAAATCCGTGTTTTTGATCCGGGGTCCCAGCGGTCCAAGGCTGATCTTGATGAAGTGACCCTCCTGCCCGTAGCTCCGGCCATGCTCTCCGGAAATAATGTGGATGAAGCTGAAGCGCTCTGGTCGCAACTTAAGAAAACCGGGGAGATTTCATCAGAAGGGTATACCCGCCTGCTTGAAAAGGCAGAAAATGCTGACGGCATGATCTGGCCGGGATTGTTTTACCCTGAAGCCGTGGATCTCAAACAATTCTTTCCGCAAAAATCCGTCTACGTGCTTTCATCCGCTTCCAACCTGCGTTCTAAATTACAGGATCAGGAGCACGGCTGGAAAACTTTTCTGCAGGATAAATCCGCTCACAACGGCTGCAAGTGGCCCATGCACGTAATCTGCTGGAATGAAGAAAAAGCCCGCGCCACATGGCAGGGTGAACGGCAGATCGTATATGAAGATCTGGTCATCGGTCGCGAAAAGGACGGGGTTGATCTTTCCGAGCGCGCAATTTCAGCTTTCACGGATATTTTCTGGAAACCGGAGCAGATCAAGCGTCCGTGGGCAGCGTTGGTTGCGGCTTTAAAAGAATGGAAGACAGAGCGGTTTCAGGCCGTGCTCAGTTTCCGCACTGAACGTTCGCGCAAGAAATTTTTATCCCTTATCGAGCCGGAACAACTGACCATTTCCACTGAATATTCCCCTCTGAACAAAGGCATTTACGCTCTTGTTTCTCCGCTGCGGCAGGGTATGGAACTGGAATGGAATCAGACGGTAATCCTCGGTGAAGATGTTATTCAGCCGCAGGCCGCCAAGGGCACACGCAGCCGCGATAAAGCCTTTGAGGGCATGACCAGTTATGAGGACCTGCTCCTCGATGACCTGCTGGTGCATCGTGATTACGGACTTTCCCGATTCGGCGGGCTGCATCACATGAATGTGGGCGATGTGGCCAACGATTACCTGCTGCTCTTTTTTGATTCCGAGGACAAACTTTACGTTCCCGTGGACCGCTTGAATCTGGTCCAGAAATTTAAGGGGCCTGAAGGCACATGTCCGGTTCTGGATAAACTGGGCGGTGCCCGCTGGGCCAAGACCCGTGAAAAAGCCCGCAAGGCCATTGAAAAGATCGCCGGGGAACTGGTGGAGATGTATGCCTACCGTAAGATTGCCAAAGGGTATGCCTACGGTCCGCTGGATGAAATGTATTGGGAATTCGAATCTACTTTCGGGTTCGAGGAAACCCCGGATCAGGAAAAAGCCATTCAGGATGTTTTTCGCGATATGGAAAGCCCGGAACCCATGGACCGTCTTGTTTGCGGTGATGTTGGTTTCGGTAAGACCGAAGTTGCCTTGCGTGCGGCTTTTCGGGCAGTGCTTGACGGCAAACAGGTGGTTCTGCTTTGCCCCACGACCGTGCTTGCGGAGCAGCATTACCAGACTTTTGTGCAGCGCATGGAAGGTTTTCCGGTCACTGTGGGTATGCTCAGCCGTTTTGTGACCAAAACCCGCCAGAAGAGAGTGCTGGAAGAAATGGCTTCCGGTGAACTTGATATTTTGATTGGGACCCACCGGGTGCTTTCCAAAGATGTGGAAGCTCCCAATCTCGGTCTGTTGATTCTTGACGAGGAACAGCGTTTCGGTGTCCGCCATAAAGAGCGTATCAAGGAAATGCGCAAGAACATTGATGCCTTGACCTTGACCGCAACACCCATTCCCCGCACATTGCAGCTTTCCCTTTCCGGGGTGCGCAGCCTGAGCACCATTGAAACTCCTCCTGTGGACCGCAAGCCAGTTGAAACCGCATTGATCGAACGGGAAGACGACATGCTTGCTTCTGTGGTTGCCCGTGAACTTGAACGCGGGGGACAGGTTTTCTGGGTCCACAACCGGGTACAGGGACTTGAGAGGGTGGTTGAATACGTCAAGAAGCTTGCCCCGGATGCCAAAATCGGTATGGCCCACGGCCAGATGACCGAGAAAAACCTTGAAGAGACCATCCATAAATTCTGGCACAAGGAACTTGATATTCTGGTTGCTACAGCCATCATTGAATCCGGTCTGGACTTCCCCAATGCCAACACCCTGATTGTGGATCAGGCCCAGATGTTCGGGCTTGGTCAGCTTTACCAGCTTCGCGGCAGGGTGGGGCGCAGCACCCGTCAGGCTTATGCTTATTTTGTGGTATCCTCGCTGGATTCCCTTTCGGAAAAAGCCAAGCGCAGGATGCAGATTATCCTGCAGCTTGATTACCTGGGTGCCGGGTTCAAGGTTGCCATGGAAGACCTGCGTCTGCGCGGGGCCGGGAACATTCTCGGTGAGGTTCAGTCCGGGCAGATGGCGAAAGTTGGCCTTGATCTATTTCTTGAAATGCTTGACGAAGAAGTACGCAGGATCAAAGGCGATGACTCAAGAACAGTCAGTGATCCTGAGATGAATTTTGTGTTCAAGGCTCATCTGCCGGAAGATTTTGTTCCTGACGCAAGGGAGCGTTTGCGTTATTACCGCGCTCTTTCCTCTGCTGAAAGCGAAGCCGGAATCGAAGAACTGGCAGCTGAAATCAAGGACCGTTTCGGACATTTTCCTGAAGAGGTGGAAAACTTTCTTTCTGTCCTCTATCTTAAACGGACACTCGCCAAGCTGGGCGTTGTGCGGGCGGATCTGTTCCCCACCCGGGTTATTCTGACCTGGATGGAAAACAATAATCCGGTCGATCCGGCAAAACTTATCTCATGGATTGGTGAGCAGAGCGACAAGGCCAGACTCAAGCCCCCGGCAGCCCTTGAAGTTCGTCTTGACCAGAGCCTTTCCATTTCTCAAGGCCTTGATTCTATATGCAAAAAACTTGAACCGCTACTTTAACTTTGCCGCATGACGGTTAATTCGGAATTTTTATGAAAAAGATACTCATCGCTGTTCTGCTGGGCTGTTTTCTATTGAGTGGTTGCCAGAATAAAAGTGAAGATCCGGGGATTATCGCCCGTGTAAATGGTAAACCCATTTATCTGGCCCAGCTTGAATACAAATATGATCTGACCCACGAAGGAAATGGCGGTTTTGTTCCGTCTGTTGAGCAGGTCCGGGCAGAGTACGGACAGATTCTTGGCGATCTCATTGTACAGGAACTGGTTTCGCAGGAATTGGAAGAACGTGAAATTCCTGTTTCCGACAAGGAAATGAAAGAGGCCGAAGACGAAGTGCGTTCCGACTACCCTGATGATTCTTTTGAACAGATTCTCATTGAAGAATATATCGACATAAACGCATGGCGTTCCCAGTTGAAATACCAGCTGGCCATGGATAAATTCTACAGCGACATTCTGCGTCCTGAAATCAAAATTGATTACAAGGAAGCAGAGCAGTATTACCGGACCCACCTCTCTGATTTTTATATGCCTGCGGGCTTCCGTTTCGTAATGATAAAAGGACTGAGCAAAGATCTTGTGCTCAAAGGCGTTGAACTATACCGCGAAGGACTTTCACCCGCTGCTATTTCTGCAAAATTACGTAAGGTGTCCGTTCAGGAAATATGGATCAGAAGCGGACAGGTTCCTGCCGGCTGGAAAACTTTTGTGGAAAATCTGGAAGCCGGGGAAGCTACTTCTGTAATTACTCAGAAAAAAGAATTCCTGTGCCTGATTCTAAAGGAAAAGAAAAAGGCAACTCTGCTCACACCATTACAGGCTTATCCCATGGTGGAGAAGGTTCTGCTTGAAAAAATGCTGCAGGAAAAGTTTGAAGCATGGTTGAAAAACAAGATGGCGACCTCAAAAATTAAAATCAGCAAAGATCTGTTGCCTGAAATTGAAAATTCAGGGCCGGATACTGATCCGCAGGAAGCAGCAAAAGTTGAATAGTTGCATAGTTCTGTGAAAGAGTTTAGTTAGTCATAGGAATCTGTGAAGTTTGCCATTTTGGGTGCCGACTTGCAGATATTTTGATGATAAGGCCGGAGGTTTCCGGTATTTTATATTTCAGGAGATATTGAATTGAAACGCTTTATTGTCGGTGTGCTGGTCAGTATTACCATTTGTTCCGCTTCCATTGCCTGTGCAGAAGAAAAGGTTGTTGATGGTATTGTTGCCGTTGTAAACGGTGAAGTAGTTACTATGTATGAACTTAATAGCAAGCTTGCTCCCATCATGAAGCAATTTGATGGAAGAGAATTGTCTGCTGTTGAGGTGGAACAACTTAAAAAAGTACGCAAGCAGTTGCTTGACCGTTTGATCAACGAAATCATTATTGATCAGGAAAGTAAACGGCTTAAAGTTGATGTGTCTGATCAGGACATTGAAGGTGAAGTAAAGGCAATCAAGGAAAAAAGTAACCTTACTGATGAAGAATTTGAACGCCAGCTTGAGCTTCAGAAGACAACTCTTGATCAATTTAAAGAAAAAATAGGGAAGGATATCCGTAAACACCGCCTTCTTTCCTATAAAATCAAGAACAAAGTCGTTGTTACCGATGAGGAAATAAAAGCAGCATGGAACAGCACTCGCACGGATCAGGGTGAAGTTGCCAAAAGCGTGCATCTCAAGCTTATTCTCTTCCCTTCGACAACATCTGCAGATGAGATTCGGGAACAGATTCTTGCTGGAGAAATAAGTTTTGAAGATGCAGCGGACAAATATACCACCGGCCCCGGTATGGGCAGCGGCGGTGATCTCGGCGTTCTGGAATGGGACGACCTTGCCATGACATGGCATGAGGCCCTTGAAGGACTTAAGCCCGGTGATGTAAGTAAATCTTTTGACGTACAGGATTTAAAAGCACTGCTTAAGCTGGATTCTTATGTCAATACGGAAGAAGCTTCATTTGAAGATAGTAAACAGGAAATTTATGATCGGCTTTATCGTCAGAAACAGGACGATCTGTTCGCTGATTATATCAAAAAGCTCAGGGAAAAAGCTGTTATTGAGCTTAAATAATTCGGGGAGAACTGTAGCGGACTTCGGTCGCCTTTCGGGCGGCTTTTGACTACGATAAAACTACTGCCAGACTGTATCGAGAGGGTCGTATGGATTTGAAAGAGCTAGGTTCCCGGTTAAAAGAGGAAAGAGAGCGGCAGGGACTGACTATTGAACAGATCATGGAGATTACTAAAGTCAGCCGAGTCAACATTAATGCCATTGAAAGCGGTGACCGGGATGAGTTCCCCCACGAAGTTTATGCCAAAGGTTTTATTAAAAATTACGCCAAAGCTCTTGGGCTTGACGCAGATGAGATAGGTGAAGACTTTTCCCGGATCATGTCTTCCGGAATTACCGAGATCGGAACGGAGCCGGAAGAGATAACCCAGCCTGAATATGGTCCGGGACCGAAAAAAAGTCCGGTTGGTACTATTTTTCTTATTTTGATTTTGGCTGGAATTGTCGGTGGTCTTGTTTATTACCTGCACGATAATTCCTTTTTCGCTGCCAAATCAGGTGATAGCACTGAGGTTGCGGTTGTTGAAGAGATGGTAGAGGAAGCTCCTGCTGCACCGACTGCTGAGACCGCCGCTCCGGTTGTGGAAAAAAAAGCTGAAGCAGTAGAAGCTGAGCCTGTTCCCGCTGAACCGGAAATTGTTGCTGAAGAAAAAGTCGAAGTCAAACCTGAAGAAGTGATTGAAACCGTAGCGGAAAATCCTGCAGTGGAAGAAGCACCCGCAGCTGCTCCGGTTAAAAATCTGGTAGTTGTCACTGCAAAGCCCGGTGAAGCCTGTTGGCTGGAAGCTGTGGTTGACGGTGAAGCCAAAGAATATGTTCTCCAGGAAGGTGATGCCCTTTCTCTTCCTTACAAGGAAGATCTGAAGGTTAAGCTTGGCAATGGCGGCGGTGTCGAAATTGTTTCCGACGGTCAGCCTTTCAAGTTTGACGCGCCCAAGGGCAAGGTTAAGAAACTGGAATTTCCCGCTGCCCAGTAGATTTTTCCGGTATGGTCGTGACACCTGATGGAACTGACTGAAAAAGTAATCATACTTAAGACCGGAAAATTTAAGGAAAACGATCTTTGGGTGCGTTTCCTGTCTTCCACACGGGGAGTCCAGAACGCATTCGCTTTTGGCGGCAGCAGGAGCCGTAGAAGGTTCGGCGGGTGCATGGAGCCTTTTTCGCAGGTTCTTTTTAAAACCGGAACCAACAAGACCGGAACTTATCAGGTCCTGCAGGAGGGCAGCCTTGTAAAAGGTTATCCCGGAATCCGTTCGGATTTACGCAAGATGGGGCTTGCTGCCAACTGTTTTAAATTTATTGAATCTGCGGTATTGGAACGGGACGGCAACCGTGCGGTCTTTGATTTGCTGGCTGAAACACTGGATGTTATCGAAGAAGCGCAGCCGGATGATTTCTTCCCGCTTTTCTTCCGGGCCAAGGTTGCATTTGAGCAAGGATACAATCCTGACTTTACAATTTGCGCTCAATGCGGCAAACCTTTGTTCAGTTCCCGTCCTGTGGTCTTCAATATCGAGAAAGGGCAGGTCAGTTGTCTGGACTGCGCAGACGGACGCGAAGGGGAGACCGTGAGTCCCGGTACAGTGAGAACACTGGCCTGGATTCAGGATACCGGGCCGAAGAACTGGGCTTCGCTCAAACTTCCGGCGGAAATCCGGCAGGAGTGCTTTTCCGTGATGGACCGTTTTATGGCCTACCATATGGGGTTGGTCTGGGAAGGCAACGGTTACCGGAAGATATAAAATTTCATCCGCCCATACGTGGTGGAGTGCGTGTTAATAGTTTTATAAATGTTTGCTAGATGAGAGGAATTTGATGAATTTTCAAGACGTTATACTTAAACTTCAGGACTTCTGGGCTGATTACGGATGCTGTATTGTCCAGCCTCTTGATATTGAGGTAGGTGCGGGTACATTCAACCCTTCAACTTTTTTCCGTGTAATCGGTCCTGAGCCGTGGAATACCGCTTATGTTGAGCCTTCCCGCCGTCCCACTGACGGACGTTACGGTGAGAACCCCAACAGGCTCCAGCACTACTTCCAGTTTCAGGTAATCCTGAAGCCTTCTCCTGATGATGTTCAGGATCTTTACCTGAAGAGTCTTGAAGTTCTCGGCATTGATGCTGCCGAGCATGATATCCGTTTTGTCGAGGATGACTGGGAATCCCCCACACTCGGCGCATGGGGCCTTGGCTGGGAAGTCTGGCTCAATGGCATGGAAGTTACCCAGTTCACCTACTTCCAGCAGGTGGGCGGTATCGATCTCAAGCCTGTTTCCGTTGAACTGACCTACGGTCTTGAGCGTATCTGCATGTATCTGCAGGGTGTTGAATCCGTATATGATCTCAAGTGGAATGACGAAGTTACCTACGGACAGATTTTTCACCAGAACGAAGTGGAGCAGTCCAAGTACAACTTCGAGCACAGCGATGCCGACATGCTGCTGGACCTCTTCGATAAATACGAAGCTGAAAGTAAAAAACTCTGCGAAGAAGGGCTGACCCGCCCGGCTTACGAGTACTGCCTGAAGTGTTCGCATACCTTCAACATGCTTGATGCCCGCGGAGCCATCTCCATTACTGAAAGGGCAACCTACATCGGCAGAGTACGTAATCTCGCTTCCGCCGCCGCGAAACTTTATGCGGAAGAACGCGAGAACATGAACTACCCCATGCTTAATAACGATTAAAAAAACGGAAGCTAAGATGGCCGATTTTATACTTGAGATTGGAATTGAAGAGATGCCCGCCCGCTTTGTGCCCCGGCTGGGTATCGATATTAAAGATATTTTCAGCACTCTTCTTGAAGAGTCTATGATTGATAACGCAAGCGTTGAAACTTTTGCCACCCCGCGCAGACTGACTATCTTTGTTAAAGATATGGCTCACATGCAGCGTAAGGTGGAAGAAGAGGTTTCCGGACCTCCGGCGCGCATTGCTTACGACGCTGACGGCAATCCCACTAAAGCCCTTGAGGGGTTTGTAAAATCTCAGGGGATCACCCTTGAAGATGTTTACACCCTTGAGACCGAAAAAGGTGATTACCTCGCAGCTAAAAAGACTGTCGGCGGCGGTAAAACCATCTCCATCCTGCCCGAGCTTTGCGTTACCGCGATCAAGAAGCTTTCCTTCCCCAAGAAAATGAAGTGGGGCAACCTTGATTTCGCTTTCGGACGTCCACTGCGCTGGCTGCTCTGCCTTTACGGTGCCCAGGTGGTTGAGTTCGAAATGGCGGGTCTACCTTCCGGCAACAAGACTTACGGTCATCGCGTAATGGGTGCCGGTCCCTGGGAAGTTGCGTCCGCCGATGATTACTTTGATGTGATCAAGGATAAGTCCTCCATCGTCATTTCCCCCATTGAAAGGGGAGAGCTCGTGCGCAAGGAAGGCGATAAGCTCGCTTCCGAGCTGAGCGGTTCCGTGGTCTGGAAAGATTCCCTGCTGGAAGAAGTCAGCAACCTTGTTGAGCTGCCTGTACCCATCATCGGTAACTTTGATGAGTCTTTCCTTGAGCTTCCCAAAGAAGTGCTGCTGACCAGCATGGAAAGTCACCAGAAATGTTTCGGCATCCAGAAAGAAGACGGCGAACTGCTCCCGCACTTCCTGTGTACCCTGAACCTTGTTCCCAAAGATGTGGAACTGGTCCGCAAGGGCTGGGAAAAAGTTCTGCGTGCCAGACTTGAAGATGGACGTTTCTTCTGGAAAAACGACCTCAAGACCGATTTCGACACCTGGCTTGCCAAGCTGGATAACGTTGTTTTCCTCGGTCCCCTTGGCTCCATGGGTGACAAGTCCCGCAGGATGGAACGTCTTGCCGCGCTGATCGCAGG
Source organism: Desulfovibrio sp. JC010 (assembly GCF_010470675.1). Lineage (NCBI taxonomy): Bacteria > Pseudomonadati > Thermodesulfobacteriota > Desulfovibrionia > Desulfovibrionales > Desulfovibrionaceae > Desulfovibrio > Desulfovibrio sp. JC010. Next base: position 86,227 of record NZ_VOIQ01000013.1, on the reverse strand, counting down.
TAAGACCGATCCTTCCCTGCAGACCGAGATGGCCCGCGCCGGACGTCTTGCCAAGGCCGACCTCGTTTCCGAAATGGTAAACGAATTTGATAAACTTCAGGGTAAGATGGGCGGCATCTACGCATCCAAGTGCGGCGAAGATGATATTGTCTGCAAAGCCCTGTACGAACAATACCTGCCTGCCGGCCCGGAAAGTCCTGTACCTTCCACCCTCGGCGGTGCTATTGTTTCCATGTCCGATAAAGCTGACACTCTGGTCGGCTGTTTCGGTCTGAATAAGATCCCCACTGGCGCAAACGATACCTACGCGCTGCGGCGCGCCGCTCTGGGTATCGTGCGCATGATTATAGAATTCGACCTTCGGGTGGACATCCTTGAAATCATGGATATGGCTTTTGAAGGCTACTCCAAAGATATCAAGTGGAAACTCGAAAAGTCTGAACTCCTCGAAAAACTGGGTGGGTTCATTTCCAACAGACTCCGTGCCTACTTCACAGGTCAGGGCTATGAAACAAGGGTTGTTGATGCAGCTCTTGGAGCCGGATACCGTGATGTGACCGCTCTCAAGGCAAGAGTCGAAGCTCTGGCAGATTTCGCCAAGGCTGAAGGATTTGAACAGGCCGTGCTTACTTTCAAGCGCGCAGCAAACATCATCAAGAAGCAGGGCAGTGAGCAGGGTGTGTCGCTCACCGGCGGCTTTGAAGCTGATAAGTTTGAAGAAGCGCAGGAAAAAGAGCTGGCCAAAAAGCTTGATGAAACAGCTGCCCGTTTTGAGGAACTCTGGGAAAATGACGAGTTCGCCAAGCTGTTCGCAATCCTCGGCGAACTGCGTCCCTTTGTTGATGACTTCTTTGATAACGTAATGGTTATCTGCGAAGACAAGGGACTCAGGATGAACCGTCTCAACCTGCTTAAGGCACTGGTCGACAGGCTGAGCAGGCTGGCTGATTTCGGAGCTTTGCAGGTTTAATTCTGCGGCCCTTACTAAAAGAGCGTTTGTATAGGCATTTTTTTCTAGACTTTTTCTTTAAAAAAAATGACCGATATCCTTGACAGCTTCGACTGTTATTGGTTACAGACTCCTTTCGTTTGAACGTAATCCCGGATCGCCGGGTTAAAAAATAGAAATTTAATTTTAAGGAGAAATACCTTGGCTAACCATAAGTCCGCACTCAAAAGACATCGTCAGAGCATTAAACGTAACGCACGCAACACCATGGTACGTACCCGTATCAAAAACGTTGTAAAAGAAGTTCGTTCCGCTGTTGAAGCTAACGACACCGAACTCGCAGCAACTGCTCTGCGTAAGGCCACTTCTGTTCTCGATAAAGCTGCTACCAAAAAGGTAATCCACGCTCGTGCTGCAGCACGCAGGATTTCCCGCCTTTGTGCAGCCGTTAACAAAATGGCTTAGTGTCTTAAAAGATTTTATATTCTTTACAAGACAGAATCAGCCCGTCGCTTTGTGCGACGGGCTTTTTACGTTCTAGATACTTTTAAACAAAGTAGTTGTTGCTGATTTACGGCTATCAAGTTATAAGCAACTATTGATTTCAACAGTACTTTTCTGTTTACAGCCAGATGTAATGCGCAAGGAGTAACTTTTGAGAGTTATCATAGTAGGGGCCGGGGAAGTCGGCTTCAATGTTGCCAGACGTCTTTCCGGTGAGAACAAGGATGTTGTCGTAATTGACATGAATCCCAAGGCTCTCAGCAAGGTTTCCGATTCTCTGGACGTCCAGACCATTCAAGGTTCCGGCTCCAGCCCGGAGATTCTGGAAGAAGCCGGAGTCGCTGATGCTGATATTTTTCTGGCTGTGACAGATAAAGATGAAATCAACCTTATCGCAACGTTTCTTGCCAACAGACTCAATCCTGAAATTATCAAGCTGGCCCGCATCAGGAACGAGGATTACACCAAGTACTCCGACATGTTTACTGAAGGGGACCTGCGCATCGATACCATCATCAACCCTGATGAAGAGGTTGTTGAATCCATCCTGCGGGTCATGAGTGTGCCCGGTGCGGTGGAAATCAATGATTTCGTTGGTGGAAAAGTGCGTCTGGTGGGCGTGAAGCTTCCTGACGAGAGTCCGCTGGTGGGCGTGCAGTTGATGAAAGTCCGTGAAACTCTCGGTGATGATATAGACGTGGTTATCGCCGCCCTTGTGCGTGATGACGAGCTGATCATTCCCGGCGGTCTGGATACCATCGAAGAGGGTGATATCGTATATTTTACCTGTCTCAGGGATCAGCAGAACGACCTGCTCAAACGTGCCGGAATCCTCTCCGATCCGATCAAAAAGGTCATGATCGTGGGCGGAGGCAATGTCGGTTCCCTGCTGGCACAGGCTTTGGACAGCAAAAAATACCATACCCGTTTGATCGATAACGATCCTGATACCTGCGCCCACCTTTCCGAGACCCTTGACCGGGTAATCGTCCTCAATGGTGACGGCACTGATCAGGACCTGCTCAATGAAGAGAACGTCGGCGATCTGGATATGGTCATCTCTGTGACCGGGGATGAGGAAATGAATATCCTTTCCTGCCTGCTGGCCAAGAATCTCGGTGCACGCAAGACCATCACCCGGATCAATAAATTCGCCTACATTCCGCTCATTGAACCCATCGGTATTGACCATCTGGTCTGCCCGCGACTTTCAGCCATCAACTCCATTCTGCATTTTGTAAGGCAGGGTAAGGTTATCTCCGCTGTTTCCATTAAAGGCGAGGAAGCGGAAGCACTGGAAGCTATTGCGCAGGAAAATTCCGCCATCGTGGGCAAGCCGATCATGGAACTCAATATTCCGCCCGGAACACTCATTCTGTGCTTTCAGCGCGGCGATGATGTTATCATCCCCACCGGTACCACTGTGATAGAGCCCAATGACCGTTTGCTGATCATCTCCACCCATAAGAATATTCCCAAGATTGAGAAGGCTCTCACCACCAAGCTGGAGCTTTATTAATGCGCTGGAAAATAGTTCTGCACATCATCGGGGCCTTGACGCTGTGCGTGGGGCTGACCATGCTTTTCCCGCTTGGTTTCTCTCTTTATTATCAGGATGCGGGAATCCTGCCTCTGCTTAAATCTTTCGGGCTGACCTGTATCAGCGGGCTGGCCATGTTCCTGATTTTTAAAGAACGGGAAGGCAATAAAGGACTCAGTCACCGCGAAGGCATGGCCATTGTTGCGCTGGGCTGGGTGTTTGCCGGGTTCTTCGGCAGCCTGCCTTTTTATTTCGGTGATGTATTCAGCAACTATGTGGATTGTTTTTTTGAATCCCTTTCCGGGTTCACCACCACCGGTGCTTCGGTGATGATGGACATTGAAAAGAATGCTAAAGGCATCCTTTTCTGGCGCAGCCTGACCCACTGGCTGGGCGGTATGGGAATCATCGTACTTTCGCTGGCAATCCTGCCTTTCCTCGGAGTAGGGGGCATGCAGCTCTACAAGGCGGAAGTTCCCGGCCCGGTGCCGGATAAGCTCAAACCGAGAATTAAAGATACCGCACTGGTGCTCTGGAAGGTTTATGTACTCTTTTCCGCCATTGAAGCGATACTGCTTATGCTGGGCGGAATGGATCTTTTCGACTCTCTCTGCCATACATTCGGCACCCTTGCTACCGGAGGATTTTCTACCAAGAATTCATCCGTGGCTTATTTCCAGAGTGCGTATATTGATTATGTAATTACATTTTTTATGCTTGTTGCGGCGGTGAACTTCAGCCTGCATTACCAGATGATCAAAGGACGTCCGCTGCTGCTTTGGAGAGACCCTGAATTCAGGTTTTTCGGGGTACTGACCCTCATCATCGTAACGATCATCACTATTTCAGTATATTCAGCCACCAATTATGATTCCATCTCGGATTCCTTCCGCTATACGTCATTTCAGGTGGCTTCCATTATCAGTACCACAGGTTATGCCACTGCGGATTATGAGATCTGGCCAGCGGTGGCTCAGGGCTTGCTTCTTTTCTGCATGTTTCTCGGCGGATGTGCCGGGTCCACCAGCGGCGGCATGAAACATCTGCGTATTATGCTGCTCCTAAAGCAGGCATATCAGGAAGTTTTCCGCATCATTCATCCCCGTTCCGTGAACCGGGTCAAGCTGGGCAAGACCGTGGTCAAGCCTGAAACCATGAACGACATCCTCGGATTTTTCGTGCTTTGGCTGGCCCTTTTCGTCGTTTGCGGACTGGTGGTGGCGGCAACAGGTATAGATGTTGTCTCATCCTTTGCCGCATCGCTGGCCTGTATCGGAAACATCGGTCCGGGTATCGGCAGCGTCGGACCCACCGAAAACTACGCGCACATTCCGGAAATCGGAAAATGGGCCCTCATCTTCTGCATGCTGCTGGGCCGTCTTGAAATTTATACTGTGATTGTGCTGTGCGTTCCTGAGTTCTGGAGAAAGTAGACTAGTTATTTATCGAAAATAGATCAGTAAAAAGGGCAGTCCTTGCGGGCTGCCCTTTCTTTTTTAGATTATTTGTAAACCATTTATCCTACACGGTAGTGACAACCCACACTTTTCTTGTTGCGCAGGGCGGCAATAGTCACAATGAGTGCCGACTGACTGCCGTGAAAGAGGTCGATAATCGGCCTGCTGATGGGGGTTCTCTTGTAGAATGAACGCAGGTTGTGGTTCAGGTTCTGCAGGTCGTCTATAGCCCGGTTCAGACGCGCTGTAGAGCGGGTGATACCCACATAGTTCCACATGATGTTGCGTAAGAAGGCCCAGTCCTGCGCAATGAGGGCCGGATCTTCATTCTCGTTGGAACCGGGGTTTTCCCAGTCCGGAACGGCATTGAGCAGCTTCTTGGGAATTCGTGATTTCCGTACCAGACGTGATGCGATATCCTCACCTGAGGTGTACCCCCAGAGCATGCCTTCGAGCAGGGATGTGCTGGCAAGGCGGTTACCGCCGTGCACTCCTGTGCAGGAGCACTCACCGATGGCATAAAGACGATCCAGAGTGGATTTGCCTTTTTCATCCACCAGCACTCCGCCGCAGAAATAGTGGGCGGCCGGGACAACCGGAATGGGCTGGTTATTGATATCGATGCCGTTATCAAGGCATTTCCCGTAAATAGTCGGGAACCTTGTGGGCAGATCCTGTTTCACATGGTTGGCAGCATCCAGATAGACGCATTCTTCCTTGGTGCGCAGCATTTCTTCAAGAATGGAGCGGGTCACAATGTCACGGGGAGCAAGGTCGCCACGGGGATCGTAGCGGTGCATGAACGGCTCACCGTAACAGTTAATCAGCTTGGCTCCTTCGCCTCGAACAGCTTCCGATATGAGGAAACGGCGGCTGGCCCTTGTTCTCACCCGCTGGAAAAAAGAAGTGGGGTGGAACTGGACCATTTCGGCATTGATTACCCTTGCCTTGGCACGGTTGGCCATGGCGATGCCGGAACCGATGGAGCCGGGGGTGTTGGTGGTGTGCAGGTAAATCTGGCCGAGTCCGCCTGTTGCCAGCACGGTGAAATCGGCCAAAAAGGTTTCCACCATGTTCAACGCTTCATTATAAACATATGCGCCGAGACATTTGTTGCTCAGGGTATATCTGAACTCATCATCCCGGGCATGGTGGTGGTTGGTTAAAAGGTCAATGGCGGTTCTATGCGGGCAAACCCTGATGTAAGGATGTTCTTTTACATGCTTGACCAGCACCTCCATGATGGACAGACCGGTATGGTCGGCACAATGGAGGATACGTTTGACAGCGTGCCCGCCTTCTTTAGTCAGGTCGTATTCATCGTCATCTTCTTTATGGAAGTCGACAGGATATTTTTCCAGCAGCAGTCTTTTCAGTGCTTCAGGGCCGTTTTTGGAAATCGCCCTTACTGCCTTTTTATTGTTGTAATTCCAACCGGCGGTTAAAATATCCTTTTCCAGTGTTTTTTGTGAATCGCCCGGACCGGTGTAGACGATGCCGCCCTGAGCGAGCCTCGAATTCCCGGTAAAGAGATCCTCTCCCGGAGTTAATAGTATAACTTCAATACCTTTTTCTGCTATCGTCAGAGCTGATATACATCCGGCGATACCTGACCCGATAATCAAAACTTCAGTTTTCATCCGGTTTTCTTGCATGCCTTCTATCTCTTTTTACGGCAGCCTTATGCAGGTTCCGGCTAAAGGTTCAGTCAGTAGAATTTTATTTGCAGACGTCGAGCATTCTTTGCAGAGCAAGTCTTGCCGGTTCCCTGATTTCATCGGAAACATCCTCGTAAGGGGCGGTTTCCAGATTCTGAAGGAGTTCAGCAAGATTTTTTTCTGTGATCTTGGCCATGTTGCTGCAATAGCTGATGGACAGCGGCAGGATGTTCTTTTCAGGGAATATCTCTTTCAACCTGAGTACAAGGTTGGTTTCCGTACCGACGACTATAGTAGTACCAGCAGGAGCTTCATCAACATATTTAATGAGATATGAAGTCGATCCTGCACCGTCGGCAGCCTGCACCAGTTCCGGGGGACACTCAGGGTGAATGACCATTTTGCAGCCGGGATGCTCGTCGCGGAATTTCTCAATCTGGGCCAGCTTGAAACGCTGGTGGATGGCGCAAAGCCCCGGCCAGATGAGCAGTTCCTTGTCCATGGTTTCCGCAACGTCAATCTGTGTTCCATGGGAACGGACATTGAGGATCATCCGCTTTTCAGGACCAATACCCAGCGTATCCGCAGTGTTGAGCGCAAGGTTCCTGTCAGGCAGAAAGAGGACAGCGTCCCCTTGTTCCCGCGCCCAGCGGAGCATTTTTTCAGCATTGGCGGAAGTGCAGACCGTGCCCCCGTGTTTACCGCAGACAGTTTTCACCGCCGCAGGGGTATTCACGTAGGCCAGCGGAATGATTTTTCTTCCGGTCTCATTGATGAGTCTGGTCAGAACCTTATCCACCAGCCATGCCGGGGCCATATTGGCCATGACACAGCCCGCGCTTGCATCGGGAATATAAACCTTCTGGTTTTCCCGGCGCACGATTGCAGCGGATTCAGCCATGAAGTGGACACCGCAGAATACAATGTATTCCGCTTCCAGTGTTTCGATCTTACGGGCCAGTTCCAGGGAATCGCCCTTGAGATCGGTATGTTTTATGATTTCATCGGACTGGTAATGGTGTCCCAGAATCGCCAGTCTCTTGCCATATTTTTTCTTTTGTTCAGCAATTATATCCGAATACATCAAAGTAGAACCTACATCGATACGATCTGCATGCTCATGTCTGAGCATTTTGCGGAGTGAGTGATCCTGCCTACGGATATGTAATCCGGGCCCGCTTCTGCAAGAGCGGCAATGGTTTCAAGGGTCACGTTTCCGCTGATCTCGGTTTCAATTTCATCGGGAATGGTGGCGATAGCTGCCTTGGCTTCATCAAAGGTCATGTTGTCGAGCATAATGCGCTCAACTTTGGTAGCCACGGCTTCGTCCACTTCTTCCTGATTGCGGCATTCCACCTCAATGGGCGGACATTCTTCACCATATTTGGCGCGCAGTTTTTCCACGGCGGAGGTGATTGATCCGGCGCGGTCAATGTGGTTGTCCTTGAGCATGAGCATTTCCACCAGATTAAGGCGATGGTTTTTGGCTCCGCCGCAGAGGACAGCGTATTTTTCAGGGTAACGCAGGCCGGGCAGGGTCTTGCGGGTATCGAGGAGGATAGTCTCGCTATGATCCAGCGCGTCCACGTATTTACGGGTTTCAGTTGCGATTCCAGACATGTGGGAGATGAAATTCAGGATAACCCTTTCCGCCTTGAGGAGCAGGCCGGCAGGACCCTGAATGGCCGCAATGAGCGTACCTGTGGAGATTTTATCACCTTCATCCACATTGAGATGCACCTGGCACTTGTTTTCCTGATCTGCAAATTCAAGAATCAAGTTGATAAGGGGCAGTCCGGAGATAACAGTATCTTCTTTGGCGATGATCTGAGCGGTGGCAATATCGTCCTGCTCAAACAACCCCATAGAGGTCAGGTCCGGGCCGTCTTCGCTTAAAGCTATACGTATGGTTGCCAGAAGGAACATTTTCGCTTCGGCCTGAAAGAAGTCGTTGAATGCGTTTTCAGTCATATGATTCCTGTTAATATTTTGTAACATTGTGTTTGAGGTCATGTAACGAAATTTGGTATCCGGTTTTGTCAAGCAGCACAAGGGCTGAGAAGGATTTCACAAACTAATTTTTCAGCTGTTTCAAGGTGATAAATTTTGACCTTTGGGACTAATTGGTATAGTTGATGCGCCATGGCTAATCCAAAAGGAATCCCCGAACCACTACGGCGGTGGCAGGAACACGGCAAAGGACGCGCAGGTGAAGTTGACCAGCGCGTTATCGATGCCATGCACCCTGCGGATGCTGCTGACCATATTGAAGAACTCGGTCTGGAAGAACAGGTCAAGTTTATCAAGCAGCTGCCTATCCGCGATGCCGCGGATTCCATTGCCGAGATGGAAGAATATGATCAGCGGGAGCTTATTGAACGGCTCAACGTCGGCATGGCTGCCCGCATTCTTGAGATCATGTCTCCGGATGACGCCACGGACATTCTTGAAGGACTGAATGATGACCTGCGGGAAACCTTGCTCCGTCAGATCAAAGCCGAAGACAGGGAAGAAATCTCGACCCTGCTGACCTTTGATCCCGATACCGCCGGTGGTGTTATGACCACCGAGGTTGCCATAGTCCGCGATAATATGACTGTGGATCAGGCCATTGCTGAAATCCGCAAGGAAGTGGAAGATAAAAGTATTCCCTACTATGCTTATATAGTAGGGCGGCGCAACCAGCTTGTGGGTGTGGTTTCCATGCGCGACCTGCTCATTGCACGGCCCGGGAAAATGCTTACCGACCTGACCCACAACCAGCACCTGATCTCCGTGACCTACAATGTGGACAGGGAAGAAGTTGCGCGGCTCATCGCCCACTATAATTTTCTGGCCATGCCTGTAACAGATTTCGACCACCGCTTCATCGGCGTTGTTACTGTTGACGATGTCATTGACATTATCAATGAAGAGGCCAGTGAAGATATGCAGGCAATGGTTGGTGCGGGTACTGACGAAACGGTTGATTCCCCATGGAGCTATTCGGTTAAAAAACGTCTGCCGTGGCTGGTAATCAACGTGCTTAACTCCGCTGTGTCCGCATGGGTTGTCCATCTCTTTGAGGACAACATCGCCAAGATGGCCATGCTGGCAGTGCTTATGCCCATTGTTGCCAACCAGGCCGGTAATACCGGGCAGCAGGCCCTCGCGGTTATGATCCGCCAGTTTGCCACCGAGAAGTTTGATCGTAAAAAATCATGGGAAGCTGTTCTGCGCGAGCTTAAAATCGGTCTTGCCAATGGAATATGCGTTTCTTTTCTGGTTCTTGGGGCTGTGTTCATGCTGACCAGCAATTATGCGCTGGCAATGGTTATGTCCGGGGCATTGTTCATTGATATGGTGCTCGGCGCGGTGGTTGGCGGGGCGATTCCTATTGTCCTCAAGGAATTCGGTCGTGACCCGGCGCAGGCCTCCTCAATATTCCTGACTACAATAACAGACAGTTTCGGTTTTCTTTCGCTGCTCGGTCTTGCCGGAATATTCCTGCTTTAAACGATGCAGCTGATCAGATAATTTTTAGATCCATTTGAATTTCATATTCAAATGGGTCTTTTTTTATTTCAACTTAATAAAATTACGACATTTTTTCTATTGAATGGCGGAAGGGTAAAAGGTACCTTCTTAAAAATCTAATTCTGCATGTTGTGTTTTAAACGAATTGCAGACAAACCGGATGTTTCCGACTGATTCGCGCTGCTTGGGCGTCAGATAAGAGGATAGACATGAGAAGAGTCAAAAAACTTATCAATCATATTATATCAAGGGTTAATGTAAACCTCCGCCCCATGGGACTGGATGTGGAGCAGGCCCTGACCAGTACCATCAATGTTGACAAGCTGACCGAGGCTTATGCCTATTACGCATTGTCCATCGATCATCCCATTTATTTCCGATTCCGGGAAAGCAATCTCGGCGGATCATATTTTCTGGGCAAATGTGATGTGGACCGTTCGATCATCATCCGCAGCGACATTCGCGGTGACGAACTTAAAACCGAAGGCACTGAAGTAGAATTCGGCGGCATCAAGACCGAGCTTTACCGCGATGAGATCATTCAGGTGGTTAACAGCTTCCTTTTCAAGACACTGGTGCACAACCATTCACGCAATCCGGAAATCCCTGAATTCTTCCGTATTCTGAACACCGTGGCCATGCATTACGCCAACATTCATGGCACCACCACAGAAGGTGCCTATCTGGGCGCATTCGCTACTGCCGACCTTTCCGTACTGCACAACTGCATCCTCGGTAACTACTGCTACGTGCAGGCCGGGGATCTTTCCAAGGTCTGTATTGATCCGGGACGTATCTGGATCAAGGCTGAAGGTAAATATGAATTCGACTACCGCTATCCGCAGGCAACCCTTGAAAAGTACATTTCATGGGACCAGAACGGCGAACTGGTAGGTCTTTTTGCGGATTTCCTTAAAGGACGCCGCAGCGACTTTCTGCCTGTCTATGATTCCCTGTCCGATTCATTTCCGGTCTGGGTGCCTGAAAATGCTTTTGTCAGCCGTTATGCCGTTGTCAAAGGGGATTGCGAAATCGGTGAGAACTGCCTCGTGGCCCAGCGGGCATACGTTGAGAATTCCGTGCTCGGTGCCGGATCCAATGCTCAGGAAAACAGCTTTATCGTCGACACCAAGTTCGACGGATTAGTCGTAGTCGCCCACGGTGGTAAGATGGTTCATTCCCATATCGGGAAGAATGTATTCATCGGGTTTAACTCGTTCCTGCACGGAACAGATGAAAATAAGGTTTCTGTTGGCGCAGGATCGATTGTCATGCCGCATACCATTATCCATGCTTCCGAGCCTATTGATATCCCTGATGAAACCATTGTCTGGGGCTACATCACCAAGCAGAGTGATCTGGTCGGCCAGTCCATGTCTCTTGCTGATTTCTCCAAGGAGAAAGCATTCAGTATCGGCCGCATGAGCTTCAAAGGCGATGGTGCGGCATTTATCAGTGATTTTCAGCACCGTATTGAGCATATTCTGCAGGAAAACGGTGCCCGCTATAACGGCGACAAGGAGAGCAGGGGACACGCACAGAGAACGCAGTACGTTTCCTACAACCTGTTCCAGCCCTATCTGGCCGGGGAAAAGCAGGGCATGTTCCCGACTATTATTGTGGAAGATGATTAAGAAAACAGAAAAAGGCCCGCAATCATTGCTGATTGCGGGCCTTTCATATTATCGGCTAACTTCGAACTAGGAGAGCTGACCCATGAGGGTTTCTTTGATCTCGTCGATGGTACCTTCACCATTGAGTTCGATGTATTTGAAGCCGGCTTTAGGAGCCAGATCTTTGTAGAAGTATGCTGCTGCAACAGTACCGGTCTTGTCATCGTAGTAGATGTCGTGACGTTTGCTGATTGCTTCTTCATCCTGGTCATCAGCGCGCTCGGAGAGAGCACCGCCGCATACGCGACATTTGTCTCCGTCGGGCTTGATAGCGTCGATGAATTTGTTGTTGGGGTGGTTGGGATCGTTTTCGCAGAGGCGACGGCCCATGATGCGGTTTTTAGCAACTTCGCGGGGCAGCAGGATTTCGATAACGTAGTCGAGCTTTACGCCGTCTTTTTCGAGAGCTTCCCAGAGCTTTTCAGCCTGTACGATAGAACGGGGGAAACCGTCGAGCAGCCAGCCGTTTTCGCCGGAAGACTGGAGAACGTCGAGAACCATGGGGATGGTGATATCATCAGGAACGAGTTCACCTTTGTCGATGTACTCTTTAGCTTTCATGCCGAGCTCGGTGCCGCCACCGATGTGCTTACGGAAGATTGCGCCGGATTCGATGTGATCGAGGTCGTATTTTTTCTTAGCAAGAGCGCCCTGAGTTCCTTTACCACTACCGTTGGGTCCAAAAATAAGAATATTCATGTGTTGTCCTCCTAAAGAATTAGTAACAAATTTCACAAAGTTCTAAACCTTGCTGTCGTCGCTGTCAATGCCCTATTTCATATTGAATAAGAGCCCTGTTTTACTGACCTTGACCACCTTATTTCCCGGAAACTGGAAGGTGGAACCTGATTTTCGATCCTCAAAGGCCTGATCGAGCTGCATAATCGAATCAAAAAGGGCATGTCCCGAACCAAGGTCATCCAAAATTTTCTTATAAACCCGCAATCTTAACGCAGAATGGCATTTGTTCAAAATGGCACAAGATAAAAAGAGTCCGCCATTATCATCAGATTCAGCCCGGCCTAAAATATCTGTAACCTGTTCATGCCAGAATTCTTCATCAAGCTCAGCCTGACTTTTTAATCTAAGCAGCCCGGTCCCCAGACTGGGATTCTCTTCATGGAGTAATGGCAGGATGCGGTTGCGAACCCGGTTGCGGGTGTAATCGTCTGAATCGTTAGTCTTATCTTCCCGCCACGTGCAATCTATGGAGCGCAAAAATTCTTCAAGATCTTCTTTTTTAGTAGAGAGCAGGGGGCGCAGAAGTTTTCTTGCCGGATCATATGCATCCATGCCAGCCAGTGCTGGCCAGCCTGTACCGCGAATCAAGCGCATGACCACATCTTCTGACAAATCCCCCAGATGATGGGCCAGCAGCAAAAAGTCAGCCTCAAATTTCTTCAAGCACTGCTTGAAAAAGTCATATCGAATAATACGTCCGGCTTCTTCGATTCCCATGGAATTTTGAGCGGCATAGCCCGCAACATCGGCCTTAAGTGACTCGCAAGGTATGCCCAGCCGCCCGCACAATTCCTCAACAAAAGCACGGTCCCCGGCAGATTCATCCCGTAAGCCATGATCCACATGGGCGCAAAAAACCCTGCCTCCCGATTTACGGGCAAGCAGGGTAGCGATAATCAGTAAAGCAGTAGAATCAATGCCGCCGGATACGCCGACGAGCATTGATTTAGAAGCAAAGTCTTCACCTGATTTTTGTTTGCCGAACTTTTCAATATCTAAACAAAGCTTAGCAAGCTTAGGGCTTAAATCTTGAAGTTTATCTGGCAACGATTTCATTTTCGCCTCCGGCGTCCAAAGAAACTTTTTGAAAAAAGTTTCTCTGGACTCTTCAAAAACTTTTAATAGGGCTTCGCCACTTTTAATTTTTATCCAATTAAAACTATTAAAAAGTTTTGGGATTCTTAAACCCTTTTTCCAAAAGGGTTTAAGGCCCCCGGCAGGGTCGCCGAAGGCTAGCTTAGTACGAAATTTCTAAATCAGCGATGAATTTATCAATATATTCCATCATGTGATTACGCTGTTCGGAAGTAGCGTAGGCCACACAGGAGCAGCGGATTTTGTTGCGTGCGCGTACAAGCAGCTCGACTTTTACGGATGTTTCTTCGACTTCGAGGGCCATGAAAAACGGTCCGCATTCACCCATGTGTTCCTTCTGTTCATCAATCAGAAGTTCCTCGGGAACCGGAAGATAGAAAATGCCTTCAATGGGTCCCTGAAATTCAAGCTCGGCCAGAGCAGCGGAAATCTTTTTGACATCTTCTTCGTATATATCATCCAGCAGATAGTTTCTCATTCCTGAAATCCTTTAATTTTCCGGGTTGCTATTCTTCTTGCGTCCGCAATGGGCGTCCGCAGGAATGGTTTCATTGTCGAGGTTGAACATGCGCCGGGCAAGATCAACGAATTCATCAGCCTTGCCTTCTTCCTCAGTACGACGCTTGAGGAAAGCCACAGGCTCGTGAAGCAGCTTCTTGCCGATGGACATGGCCATGGTTTCAAGGGCTTTGTGAGTCTTGGCGTCAACTTCGCCGAGCCTCTTGAGAGTCTTGGCAAGCTCCTGCTGGGCCACGGATTCACTGCGGTTGAAAAGGTCCACAATTGTGGGCTGCAAATCGAGAGAGTTGATCCAGTTGCCGAAGGAAAGGGTCTCGAATTCAACGATGGAATTGGCTTTGACCGCTTCATCTTCGCGCTGGGATTTATTTTCTTCAACTACATCTTTAAGATCGTCAATATCGTAAAGATAGACGTTGTCCAGACCGTTTACGTCCGGGTCGATATCGCGGGGTACGGCAATGTCGATGAAGAACATGGGCCTGAATTTGCGCTTTTTGATGACCTTTTTCATCTCTTTGGCGGAGATGACCGCATGGTGGGCACCGGTGGAACTGATAATAATATCGGCATCAACCAGATGGTCATACAGATTTTCAAAAGGCACCGCGCTTCCGCCCATGCATTCGGCCAGACCTTCAGCACGGGAATAAGTACGGTTGGCAATGGAAATCTTTTCCACACCACTGTTCAGCAGATGCGTGGCGGCAAGCTCCGCCATTTCCCCGGCTCCGACGAGCATGGCCCGCTGGCCTTGCAGTTCACCGAAAATCTTCTTGGCAAGTTCAACCGCAGCATAGCTGATGGAAACAGCACTGGAGGCGATGGATGTTTCGGTGCGGACCCTTTTAGCGACAAAGAAAGCCTTGTGCAGCATACGGTTGATGATAACCCGTGCGGCCCCGGCATCTACGGCTTTGCGGTAGGAATCCTTGAGCTGTCCCAGAATCTGGGGTTCACCTACAATCATGGAATCAAGGCTGCAGGCTACGCGGAAGAGATGCTTCACAGCGTTTAAGCTCTCGTGGCAATAGGTGTTTGGTTCCAGTTCGCTCACAGAACCGCAGCACCGCTTGGCCCAGTACTCAAGGATATTGGTCTGGGTGATTCCCGGAGAGCAGACAACAAGGATTTCGACCCTGTTACAGGTAGATAAGGCCATTACTTCACGCACACCGAATTCAAGCAGTCCGTCTTCGAACTCCTCTACATTGGTCAGGGCGTAACGCTCACGCACATCCACTCCGGCGGAGCGGTGGTTGAGGCCGATAAGGTAAATATTATGATCCATATCAGGCTTTAAAGCTATGGTGAGTGGGGACGAAAAAGTTGATACCCCACAGGGAAATCATGGTGATTACGAAAACGATGATCACCATAATTGCCGGTTTCTTACCCCGCCAGCCCACCATAATACGCTGGTGAAAGACGAAGGCGAAAAGAAACCAGACCACTAAAGTAACAATTTCTTTGGGATCCCATGAAAACATTTTGGAGAAAGCTGCCCGGGCCCAGAGGAAACCGGAAGCAAGACTCAAAGTGTAAAGAGGGAATCCAATGATGATCGACCAATGGTTTACATTGTCGAAGGTATTCAGCGAAGGCATTTCCTTTTCCATTCCGGTCAGGTTTGCCTTGGTTTTAATTTTATTGTTCAGGTAAAGAAAAGCCACTCCGGCCCCGGCAGCCATAGCCATAAGCGCAATGCTGACAAAAATGGTTCCGATATGCAGACCGATAAAAAGTCCTGCCAGATGCGTGGGCAGAGTTACTTTCAATCCCTGAGATGCAAGGGAGACGAGGAAGAGCAGCAGAGCCAGCGGGGAGGCGGTAAGCGCGAAAAAAGTTGAGCGCAGTTTCCACCACAACCCGAAATAGACAAGAATAAAACTCCAGCCCAGCAGACTGAAATAAAAATAGCCACCGCTTAAAACCGTACCCCGGTAGAGGGTGACAGCCAGGAGCAGGTCAAGGGTATGTAATGCGAATCCGCCAATTGCGGAAAGGTTACCCAGTTTTCCCAACAACTTGTTGCTTTTAAGGCTTCCGATGAAGAAAAAGGTCGTACCCGCAAGATAGAGGGCGATAGTCACGTACTGGAATAATTCAAATAAGCTCATCAATTAACTCCGGTATACGGGGAACAAGTTCTTGGGGCAGAGTAGAGGTCAGAATTTCCTTTACCCGGTCCATGTTTCCAGCCTCCAGTTCATCTAAAATCGGGGACCCGACAAGTTGCCTGAACAAAGCGGTGTTGTGGCTTGTTTCCTTGCCGAGGTCAAGGACCAGCGGTCTTATTCTTCCCATTAAAGTAATAAACGCAGCGTAATGCGGCCCGAAAATATCCTGCAGTTCGCGGCGTATTTTCTTGGTGAAAGCAGGGGTGCAACCACCGGAAGACACGGCCAGCGTTAAATCTCCCTGCCTGATGACCGAGGGAACAATAAAGTTGCTTCCTTCGGGAAAGTCAGCGATATTGCAGAGAATATTTTTTTCAGCACAGAGATCGGTTATGCGTCGGTTCAGTCCCGTATTGCTGGTGCAGGCAAAGGCTATGAATACGGCATCCAGATCGTTGTCACGGAATGGCCGCTGTTCAAATTTCACCCGTGGATCACGGCTGATTTCGAGCATCTCCGGGCTTGGCTGTGCTGTATCGAGCACGGTTACCTGTGCGGGGCCGCACTCAAGTATGGACTTGAGCTTACGCACTCCGACAGCCCCGGCACCGACCAGCAGGCAATTGCGGTTTTCCACTTTGAGAAAAATAGGGTAGTAGGTCATAGAAGTCCTGCATAACAAAAGTGTATGCGCATTGTAAAATGACAAAGTGCTGAAAAAAAGATATAATTTAAAATATCAACCCCTTGCAAGGATATCTATTTTTAATGAAACGGGCACTGGTTATACAACTCACAAGATTCGGTGATCTAGTCCAGACCAAACGTCTGGTGCTGACCCTGCAACGTCGCGGTTTTACTGTCCATCTCTGCATAGACAGGTCTTTGGAAGGGCTGGCCCGGATTATTTATCCCTATTGCGAAATCCATTCGCTGATAGCCCATGGCAGCGGAATAGAGGGGCAGGGTGCAGACACGGTACTACCTGTCAACTACGAAATCTTTAGACAATTGGCTGAAATTGATTTCAAGGAAGTGTACAACCTGAATTTTTCGCCCATGAACTATGCCCTTTCATCTATGTTCGATCCCGCAAAGGTCAAGGGGCATAAGCGTGTGAACGGGCAAGTCATGAAAGCACCGTGGTTTGAACTGGGGTTCCGGCTGGCTACCGAGCGACGCAACAATATCAATCTTGTGGATTACTGGGCGGCACTCAGTCCGGACATGATTCCGGCTGCGGAAGTTAATCCCGCAGCCAGTCCCGGCGGAGGCGGAATCGGGGTAGTGCTGGCCGGACGGGAAAGTCGGCGTTCTCTGCCCTATGAAGTTTTGGCCCCGCTGGTTATGGCCGCACGTTCTACAAATAAAAATAAGAATATTTTTCTGCTGGGCAGCAAGGCTGAACGCGATGCCGGAAGGAAGCTTATGGCCAAGTTTCCGGCATCAGTGGCGGAAAGCACGACCAATCTTGCCGGGGAAACCGACTGGAAAGGACTTGCGGATGCTGTTTGCGGACTTGACCTGCTTATTACCCCGGATACCGGGACCATGCATCTGGGCGCACATCTGGGCGTTCCGGTGCTGGGCTTCTTCCTTTCTTCGGCATGGTGTTCCGAGACCGGGCCATATGGTAAAGGGCATACCATTTTGCAGGCGGATATGGATTGCTCTCCATGCATGGAAGCTGGCCCCTGCTACAACAAAATAAAATGTCTGGACCCGTTTGCTGATCCGTTAACAGTCCGTTACGTAGCCACCCGCAAATCTGAACATTTGTCCAAAGGTATTTCTGTACTTGAATCAGATTGCGATTTTCTGGGAACCGGGTTTGTTCTCAAGGCGGGCAATGATCCTACGGGTGAACGCAGGCAAAGACTGCGTAAATTTATCGGCTGCCATCTCGGATTGCTTGATATCGGCGAGCATGGCCCGTTTCCTGATCTGGCGGAAAAATTTTACAAAGATAAAGACTGGATAACTCCTTAAAAGGTTATAGATATGGATAAGAATAAGACTTTACGGATTTTGGTTGTTCTTCCCTTGTATGGGGGATCACTGCCCGTAGGGCGTTTTTGTGTTTCCGCATTGGAAAAAATGGGTCATCTGGTGGAAACCTTTGAAGCTCCTGATTTTTACAGTGCCTACAATGCCATTGACGATCTTAAGGTAACCTCTGACCGCCATCAGTATTTGCGTAACAGCTATTTGAATATGCTCTCGCAGGCTGTGCTGGCAAAAGTGGAAACATTTGAGCCCGATATGGTGCTGGCCATGGCTCAGGCTCCGCTGACCCATCAGGCCCTGAAAAGGTTGCGCAAAGACAATGTGAAAACCGCCATGTGGTTTGTGGAGGATTTCCGCCTTTTTACCTACTGGCAGTCTTTTGCGCCGTTTTATGATGTCTTCGCAGTTATCCAGAAAGATCCCTTTTTTAATGAATTGAAGCAGATCGGAGTGGAGAATGTTTTGTATCTCCCACTGGCTGCAGATCCGGATTTCCATAAACCGCAGGAACTGAATCCCGTTGAGACCCGCAAATACGGCGGTGACGTATCTTTTATGGGGGCCGGTTATCCCAACAGGCGTATGGCCTTTCGAAAGCTCATTCATCATGGTCTGAAAATCTGGGGCAATGAATGGGATGGGGACCACGTACTTGAACCTTATCTTCAACTTGAAGGAAGGCGCGTATCTTCCGATGAATGTGTGAAAATTTTCAACGGCACCAAGATCAACCTCAACCTGCATTCATCAATCAATGCCGATGAACTGGTCAGCGGGGGGGATTTTATCAATCCGCGAACATTCGAACTGGCTGCCTGCGGAGCATTCCAGCTTGTGGATAAACGGAGCCTCATGGCTGAAGCTTTTGATGACGGTGAACTGGCCCATTTTGAAGACCTTGATGATCTTGATCGTAAGATAGAATATTTTCTCAGTCACCCCAAGGAGCGCGCAGCATTCAGCGAAAGGGCACGGGCTAAGGTACTTAAAGAGCATACTTATGAAGTAAGAATGCAGACCCTGATTGATTTTACCGCAAAGCAGTTTTCTGATTGGCCTGCGGAAAGGAATGTTGACACTCTTTTTGACACCGGCTTCCCTGATGAATTGAAAAATGATATTGTTCAACTGATTGAAAAACTGGGTTTGCCTGCAAATGTTGGATTTGATGATCTCGTATCCGCAGTTAGAGCACAGCAAGGACAGTTGAATCCGTTGGACACAGCGGTCCTTTTTCTTGATGAATGGAAAAAAATATATAAAAGATAGTTCTTGAGTTTTTATTATTCTCTGCTAGCTTAGTATGAAATACTATCAGGTTTAACTATCGAATATTTATCCAGTGGTGAGTTGCATATATGAGTGGTTTGTTTTCAGGAAAAGGATTCAGCGGTAAAATAAAAATTACTCAGAATGAATTTGTACAGCTCAGAGACATTATCTATGAGCTGTCCGGTATATATTTGCAGGACAACAGAAAATTCCTGATTGAAAACAGGTTTGCTCCCCGTCTTTCTGAATTGAATCTGAAGAGTTATTCCGCATATATAAATTACCTGAAAAATCATAATAAAGGAAAAACCGAAGAGCTGAGTATGCTCACGGAATTGATCACGACCAATGAGACCAGTTTTTTCAGAGATAATTCTCAACTGAAGGTTTTCAGAAATCATACCCTTAAAAAAATTATTGATGAGAGTAATAAAACCGGACGCCGTGAGATTAAAATCTGGTCTGCGGGCTGTTCATCCGGTGAAGAGCCGTACACCCTTGCCATTATCCTGCATGAAGCACTGAAGGATGAAATCCGCAAATGGCGAATCAGCATTACCGCCAATGACATTTCGACCAATGTTTTAAAAATGGCACAAAAAGGAATTTACACCCGCCACGCACTAAGAACCACCCCGATTCACATTGTTAAAAAATATTTTAAGGACAGGGGAAATGAGGTCTTTCAATTAAATCCTGAAGTAAAACGATTGGTCAGGTTTGGTAAAATCAATTTGAATCTGGATCGTGACGTTGCCAGGATTCCCAAGTCCAACGTAATCTTCTGCCGCAATGTGATTATTTATTTCGATAAGAACATGAAAAAGAAAGTCCTCAGCAATTTTCATAATAATTTGCTTGATAACGGACACTTATATGTGGGACACTCTGAATCACTTCATTTTGTAAAGGACAAATTCAAACCGAGGCAGCACGCTGGAACTATTACTTATCATAAAATTTGATTCTGCCGTTCAACATTTGCGAGGTGCAATATGCAGACAGTGAGCATTGATGACGTCCAGCCGGGTATGATTTTAGCCGCAGATCTGTTGCAGGGTGGCAGAATGCTTCTGCCCGCAGGTTCCGTTCTGACCAATAAAAATATTTCTGTTTTTAAAAATCAAGGTATCGAATCCCTTCAGATAGTACCTTCCGGAGCAGCAGAGCCGGATGACGAGAGCATTGATAAAGCTTTTGTCTATGCGCGTGATTATTTCATGTTTGTCAATCATGATGATCCGGTAATTATGCAGATGTTTGATGTGGCCGTGTACAAGACAGCCATGCGGGTAATGGAAGGCTGGCGGCTGCCCACAAAAGATGAACAGCATGTGGTCGCTCTTGATGAAATGCGGGATCTGTTTTTCCGCGATGAAGGTACCTTTGAAGACATCGTTGAAGCTGAACTTAAAATCGCATCCTTTCCTGATATATTTTTCAAAGTTAAAGAAGCTGTTGAAGATTCCAAAAGCACAGCAGAACATATCGCAGAAGTTGTCGGTCTTGATGTGGGGTTATCCACACAGCTGCTGAAACTGGTCAACAGTCCTCTTTACGGATTCCCCTCAGAAATCAATAACCTTGTCCGTGCCGTGGCTCTGATAGGCGGAAAGGAACTTTGTACTCTGGCTCTCGGACTTTCGACCATCGGTTATTTCAAGGATATTCCACCGGAACTCATTGATATGCGGAGTTTCTGGATGCACTCCCTCACCTGTGGTGTATTTTCCAAAGTGATTGCTGAAAAAGTTGACGGAGTAGGGCCGGAAATGATGTTTACGGCCGGTCTTCTGCATGATGTCGGGCGGTTGATTCTGTTCAAAAAGATGCCTTACAGTGCGGTTCAGGCCATGCTTTTCGCCCGTGAAAATTTTATTCCTCTGCTGGAAGCTGAAGATATGGTTCTCGGCTTCAACCATACTCAGGTGGCCCGCTGCATGCTGGAGAAGTGGAATTTTCCTGCGGCCCTTACCGAGATTATCAGCAGTCACCATGCTCCGGGAAAAAGCAGTATGGCGAAAGAAGCAGCTATCCTGCAAATAGCAGACAACCTTGCCCTGTCAGTCGGCATAGCTGAGGGCGGCATGTATGTCCTGCCCGGTGTTGATGAGGAAGTATGGGAACAGCTGGGCATCGATACCGACATTCTGAAAAAGATCGTTGAGAGTTATGACTACCAGATTAAAGAACTGTTCAGCAATTTCTTTAATTAAAACTATTACCTTTAGGGCAGCAGTCCGCGTCGGGACAAGGCAGGTCAATAGTTACGGTGGTTCCCAGTCCGTTGCCGGGGCTTTCAATCTCCAGCTTGCCCTGATGTTCGAAGACAATCTTTTTTACCCTCGATAAGCCCATGCCCACCCCTTTGGCTTTGGTGGAGAAGAACGGGTCCAGCACATGGTTCATAATTTGCGGTTCAATGCCCATGCCGTGGTCCATTATCCTGATCTGGATTGTCTGTTCTACTTTTTTGATTTCAATTCCTACATCGGTAATTTTTTCCGGGGTAAAGTTGCTGGCATTGAGCAACAGCTCAACTATTGCGGCTTCGAATAATTTTTTGCCGACAATAATCGTCTCCACCTCGCAATCAAGCTTCATTTCTATGCGTTCGCCAATACGTTCAAGTATCAGGTTGGCATTGTGCAGGGCTTCTTTAAAAAGCTGGACGGTGTTTATTTCTGATGGGTATGGTTTTGGAATATTAGAATAGGTTTTAACGGCTGCAACCAGACCTTCCAGTTTCATGGCTTCTTCAGAAATAATTTCCAATTCTTTTTGCAGCGGGTCTTCTTCGGGTAATTTGCGGGAAAGAAGATTGGCCATTCCCCCGATTACAGTAGTGGGATTTAGTACCTGATGTGCCACAGCCTGTGACAGTGAATCCAGTCCCTCAATTCGTTCCTTTTGCAGTTCAGCATTGCGGGAGAGGGCCTTCTTCTCACGTTCTTCGGCATTATAAATTTCAGTTATGTCATCAAAAAGAAATACAAGACCAATAATTTCGTT
Organism: Desulfovibrio sp. JC010; assembly: GCF_010470675.1. Taxonomy (NCBI): domain Bacteria; kingdom Pseudomonadati; phylum Thermodesulfobacteriota; class Desulfovibrionia; order Desulfovibrionales; family Desulfovibrionaceae; genus Desulfovibrio; species Desulfovibrio sp. JC010. The sequence goes on along the minus strand of NZ_VOIQ01000013.1, from coordinate 64,164 downwards.
GTTTTCAGTAAGGTAAGATGAAGTGATGGATAATTTTTTAGGGCATTCCATATCCTTGACAGCATACGGAACTACATGTTTCAGCCCGGCCTTCTGTTCACTTATAACATCAAGAATAACCTGATTGAACTCGGCATTGAAAACGGCGTCAGTAATAAAAAGCTCCCCCCAGCCGAAGCCGAGGTGCTTTTTACGATCCAGATTAAGAATATTGCATGCTGCCGAATTAAGGAATTCGATCCTTCCCTCACGGGAAATGACCATCAGTCCTACATCGATACTTTCAATAATATTCTCGATAATTATGGAATTAAAAGAAGGCATTTATGTGTCCTTACGGTAGTTTGCCCAAAGTATACACCCCCGTAAAAACACAAGCAACTAAATTGCGTCTTTAAGCCTTTATTTACCCCATTTTTTGGGTTCCGGTCTTTTACGCGGAGCGCGTGGTCTGCGTTGCCCTTTCAGCCATGCATTCAAACGCGGCTCTTCTCCCTGATCTTTGGGATCATAAAACATACGGTCCGCAATTTCCGGAGGCAGGTATTTCTGTTCCACATAAGAATTCGGATATGAATGCGGATACAGGTAGTTTCGTCCGTAGCCCCATTCTTTCTGCAGGTTTGTAGTCGCGTTTCGCAAATGAAGCGGAACCGGAAGCATGCCGTTCTGGCGGATTTCCTGCTTTACAGTATGGTAGGCTGCGTAGGTGCTGTTACTCTTGGGGGCAAGGGCCAGATAGACCACGCATTCCGAAAGAGGGATAAATCCTTCAGGCATGCCGATGAATTCCACGGCCTGCTGGCAGGAAACAGCCATGGTTATTGCGTGAGGATCAGCCAGTCCGATGTCTTCCCCCGCGGAAATAATCAGTCTGCGGGTAATAAATTTCGGATCTTCACCGCTTTCAATCAGACAGCCAAGATAATAAAGTGCCGCATCCGGGTCGCTGCCGCGGATAGATTTGATCAAAGCGGAAGCCAGTTCGTAATGTGAATCGCCGTCCCGGTCGCCGCGAACAACTGTTTCCGGCAGGATTTTACGCAGATTTTCAGCTTCGCGTTTTTCTTCCGGCAACTGGGAAACATATTCCAGCAGATTGAGCAGGCTGCGACCGTCACCGCCGGCCATGGAGGTGATCAGGGCCAGGCTTTCTTCGCTCAGTTCGATTTCAAGCTCTTCGCAGGCCCGCTTGCAAATCGCCTGCAGATCTGTCTTATTCAACGCCCGTAACCGCAGCACATGCAATCTTGAAAGCAGCTGCCGGGTTACGCTGAAAGAAGGGTTTTCAGTGGTTGTCGCCAGCAGGGTGATTTCGCCTGATTCCAGAATGGGCAAAAAGAAATCCTGCTGTGCCTTGGAAAAGCGATGCAGCTCATCAAGAATTAAAATATCCATGCCCGCCAGCTGTTTACGTAAAGCTGCAATGCCCGATTCCGGTGCGCTGATACGCATGAAATGACGGCCCGTGGATTTTGCCAGCAGCAAAGCCAAGGTAGATTTTCCGCAGCCCGGAGGCCCGAAAAGCAGCAGGCTGGGCAGCCTTTTGGAACGTTCAAATGCCTCAACACGCTCACGCACATGAGCCTGTCCTACAAATTCATCTATATTTTTAGGACGGATACGGTCAGCCAAAGGCTGATTATCTGTTAATTCTAATTTCATATTGGTGCCTCCGGCGGCTGGGGAAGGGGAACTTTTGGGAAAAGTTCCCCTTCCCCAGACCCCATCCCCTCAAAACTTTTTAATATGGCTTCGCCGCTTCGCATAAAAAAATATCCATAACCATAATCGCGAAGCGAAATAAAAGGTTTTGGGATTCTTAAACCCTTTTGCAAAAGGGTTTAAGCCGCCGGAGGCGAAATCTTTTTAATAAAAGCGCGTAGCGCATCAAGTTTTTTGTCTTTCTAAATATGCACTGCCCATGCAGAGTAGGGCGGCTGTTTCCCACCTGAGAATAGAATTACCTAAACTGAGGGGAATAAAATTATTTTCAATTAATAATTCAGCTTCGCGCGGGCTGAATCCTCCTTCCGGGCCGATAACGGCAAGGGTGGATTCGGCGGCAAAGATTGAATTATCCGGCACCGTATCCTCATCCGCTTTTTCATACAAGAAAAGTTTGTTGGCATAGGGTGCGGATGCTTCGATGAGTTTTTCGATTGATCCGGATACGGTCTGCAGCTCGGGCAACCATGGGTTGCCGCACTGCTTTGCAGCGGCAACCAGCTTTTCATGCCAGCTGTCTTTAATCTCGGCAGGAACCTTACCCTGACTGAATTCGCTTTGGAAAAATATCAAGCCACGGGTCTGTAATTCAACAGATTTTTCAAGAATCCAATTCCGGCGCGAACTTTTATTCCAGCCAATGGCAAGGGTGATGTTACGCAAGTCAGAGATTGATTTTTCTTCGGTAATTTCAAGCTGCACCTTGCTCTTGGTGATATCAGTGACTGTAAACAATCCTTCGCGACCGCAGCCGTCGAAAAGGCGCACGGTATCACCGACACGGGTGCGCAACACTTTTCCGAGATGTTTGGCTTCGCTGCCTTGGAGAATAAAAGGGGTGTCCCAATCTTCTGAAGCTAAGTAAAATGAATTTAGTCTAGCCATAGCCTTATCCTATTTAAAGTCCCCAAAAAAGAAAATCCCCAAGGAGGGGAGTTGCGACAGGACTCTAATTAAAAGGGGCAAAGCCCTACTAAAAGTTTTTGAAGAGTCCAGAGAAACTTTTTCCAAAAAGTTTCTTTGGCCGCCGGAGGCGAAATCTTTCCATCAAAAAGCGCGAAGCGCATCAAAAAAGGCCTCCGGCAGGGCCGCCGGAGGCCTTTATATACTAAGATTCCAGTTTAAGCAGATCTTCGTAAGTTTCACGACGGCGGGCCATGATGACGTCATCTCCATCGACGATTATCTCTGCGGCACGCAGGCGGGAGTTGTAGTTGGAAGACATGGTGAAACCGTATGCCCCGGCAGAGTAGACCGCGATAAGCTCGCCCTGCTTCATTTCGGGCAGCATGCGATCCTTGGCGAGGAAATCTCCGGATTCGCAGATGGGGCCGACAATGTCGTAGTCGATTTCAGGACGGTTGTTCTGGGTGACTTCGGAAATACGGTGATAGGACTGGTACAGAGAAGGACGCACCAGATCGTTCATGGCCGCATCGACAATCAGGAAATCCTTGGTCGGGGTCTTCTTGGTGTAGATAACTTCACCGACGAGAATACCTGCGTTACCGGCGATTACACGGCCGGGTTCAAGGATTACTTTAAGTCCTTTGTCTGCGAGAGCCTTGCTGAGGGCTTCACCGAACTCCTTGGGATGGGGCGGCTCTTCTTCATCATAGGTGATGCCGAGTCCGCCGCCGAGGTCGAGGTGTTCGATCTCAATGCCCATGGTGCCGAGTTCGTCGCGGAAAGCGAGGAGCTTGTCGAGGGCTTCGAGGAACGGCTCAATGGTGGTCAGCTGGGAACCGATATGGCAGTCCATGCCGATGGGGGAGACGTTGGGAAGCTCTTTTGCGGTTTTGTATGCATCCTTGGCGGTTTCCATATCCAGACCGAACTTATTCTTTTTCATCCCGGTGGAAATGTAGGGATGTGTCTTGGGATCAACGTCCGGATTGATACGGAAACTGATGCGCGCGGTCTTGTTCATGGACTCGGCCACTTCGTTGATGCGGTGCATTTCGCCCACGGACTCAACGTTGAACATGAGAATATCGGCCTTGAGTGCTTCAGCGATTTCGTACGCTTTTTTACCCACGCCGGAAAATACGATTTTGCTTGCGGGTACGCCTGCTTTGAGTGCACGGAAAAGTTCGCCGCCGGAGACAATATCCATGCCTGCGCCCATTTCAGCCAGCAGCTTGAGCACGCTCAGGTTGGAGTTGGCTTTTACGGAATAGCAGGTCATGTGGTCCAGCCCGGTGAAAGCGGAATCAAAAGCTTCAAAATGTCTGCGCAGGGTGGCTGCGGAGTAGATGTAGAGCGGGGTGCCGTATTCTCTGGCAAGCTCATTGATGCTGATATTTTCAGCATGCAATTCATTATTTTTAATTTCAAAATGATGCATTGTGGAAGGACTCCATTAAATGATTAGGGTGCAGCTGTGTATACGTCGGAAATTACTACTCCGAGTGCGTCGTAAACATTGCGTCCTACGACTCTCCAACGATAGCTTTTAGCGGGATCAAGTCCACAATCGCTGAATACGAAAGTGGAGCCGTCAGATTGAATACCTTCGGAACCGGGGGTAAAATCTTTCCTGATAGCCGGGAAGAAAGGACATGTGGGGCAGCCTTCTCCCGGACCGGAACCGTCAGCTTGAAATTGAAGGCTCAAATTGTCCACATTTTTATATGCGCCGTCAACCTTTACTACAACTTTAAGGCACTCACCTACGCGGCGGCCTTCCACTGAAGTGAACTTGAAAAAGTCTTCACTCTTAGTAGGGGCGGGCCAGATTTTAACGCCGCAACCTGCGCTGGCAAGAAGCATCACAGCCATGACAGCAAGGACAACATGTTTTTTAAGATTATAAAATTTCATTAATTTTCTCCCAGTGATTTTTTCCACTGATTCAGAAGGGTAAGGGCTTCTATGGGTGAAAGTCCGTTCACATCGAGATTACGCAGCTCTTTGATGAGTGCATGATCTTCGGGCGGAGCTTCGTTTTTGTTTTCGGTGCAGATCATTCCGGGCAGGATTGATTGCACGGACGGGGCCTGATGCACAGGCTGACCATCCACATCCTGCGATTTTTCTTCAAGATTCGCAAGAATTTCCCTAGCCCTGACTACTACAGGCTTGGGTACCCCGGCAAGCTTGGCCACCTCGATACCGTAACTTTTATCCGCCGGACCGGGAACCAGCCTGCGCAGGAAAAGGATATCACCTTTCCATTCACGGACCGCAATGTTGAAATTCCGCAGGCCGTCAATGACTCCCTCAAGAGAGGTCAGTTCATGGTAATGGGTGGCGAAAAGGGTGCGGATACCGCCCCGTGCGCGCTTGGAAAGCTCTTCCACAACAGCCCATGCCAGCGCAAGCCCGTCAAAGGTAGAGGTTCCGCGTCCGATTTCATCAAGAATGACCAGACTGCGCTTGGAAGCCTGGCGCAGGATGCGTGCGGTTTCCATCATTTCAACCATAAAGGTGGATTGTCCCTGCGCAAGGTTATCCGAAGCACCGACGCGGGAAAATACACGGTCCATAAGCCCGATACGTCCGTTGGTGGCCGGGATGTAGGAACCTATCTGGGCCATGATGCCCATTAGCGCGACCTGACGAAGCACGGTTGATTTACCGGCCATGTTCGGCCCTGTGATGAGCAGGATACGCCGTTTTTCGTCGATGGTCAGACTGTTGGGGATGTAGTTTGCCGCCCCTTGCACGGCTTCGACCACGGGATGGCGGCCTTCCTCAATGACCACTTCCATGCCGGGATGGATTTCCGGGCAGGACCAGCGGTTGGCCCTTGCGGCTTCAGCCAGTCCCTGCCAGAAGTCAACAGCGGCAATGGCATCTGCCATGAACATGAAACGACTGCGGTTCCCGGCAATTTCCTCACGTATTTTCTGGAAAAGGTTGTATTCAAGGGTCTTGCGTTTATCCGAAGCTGAAATGAGCTTTTCTTCAAGCTCTTTGAGTTCCGGGGTAATGTAGCGTTCGCTGTTTACAAGGGTCTGGCGGCGTTCAAAATAGTCCGGCACCTGTCCCTTGAAAGCTTTGGAAATTTCAAAATAGTAACCGAAGACCTTGTTGAATCCCAGTTTGAGCTTGGGCAGGTCGTTGGCGGATTTTTCGTTTTCCAGCAGTCCGGCAAGGGTGGATTCCCCGTGCTCGGTCAGCTCGATGAGTTCGTCCAGTTCTTCGTTAAAACCGGACTTGAACAACCCGCCTTCGGTGATGACCGGGGGAGGGGAGTCCACAAGGGCTGCTTCCAGAAGTTCAGCCACATCGGTCATGGAATCCCATTTTTTGACGATGGATTTCAGGGCCGGAGTGACCGGATTTTCTTCGTCCACGCCGACTACTGCTTCATGCAGAAGATGATGGACCGGAGGCAGGGTCTTCAGGCTCTGACGCAGGCTGATGAAATCCTTGGGGGTTGCCCGGCCGAGCACGACACGGGTGGAAAGGCGTTCAAGGTCGTAGACCGTATCGAGCAGTTCGCGGACTTTGGCGCGCAGAGAGTCGTCATCGTGAAAAAAAGTAACCGCCCGTTGGTTGTGCTCAATAGGCGAAATCTCGCGCCACGGCTGCTTTAAACGCACCGCGAGAAGACGTCCGCCCATGGGGGTAATGGTCTTGTCGAGAACGTTGAGCAGGGTGCCTTTGCCCTTTTTGCCGTCCAGCCTTTTGAAAAGCTCAAGGTTGCGTTCGGTGACTTCATCCAGAATCATGAATTTGGTCAGATTGAGCGGCTTGAATTCACCGAGATGATCAAAATCCTGCATCTGGGTCTGGCGCAGATAGGAAATTAGCGCACCGCAAGCCTGGGTCAGCTGCGGTTTGTCTTCAAGGTCCAATGAATCGAGATCGGCGACATCCTGTGCTTCAAGGACATTGTCTTTGGCAGAATTGTAATTGAAATATCCGGCGGAAGGAGCAGGGGCGATACGGGCATCCATGTCGCCATACTGACCGGGAACGGCCTTGCCCTGCGGTAATATCAGTTCCCGGGGATTTACTTTTAGTGCCCATTGCCAGAGGTCGTTTTCATTCTTGCTTTGAAGCCCGGACCATTGTCCGGTGGAAAAATCCATCCATGCCAGCCCGCCTGCGGACTTTGTTTCATCCCAGAGCAGGGCGGCAAGAAAGTTATTGTCCTTGGCTGTAAGGGTGTCGTCTTCGACAACTGTTCCGGGCGTGTAAACCCTTGTTACGCCGCGTTTCACCAACCCTTTTGTCTGTTTGGGATCTTCAAGCTGATCGCAAAGCGCAACAGTGTAGCCTTTGTCTACCAACTGAGCCAGATATGTACGTGAGGCATGATGCGGAACTCCGCACATGGGAATTTTATCGGGAGAATTGGGATTACGGCAGGTCAAAGCGATCTGCAATTCACGCGCTGCAATTTCAGCGTCCTCAAAGAAAAGCTCGTAGAAGTCTCCCATACGGAAAAACAGCAGAGAATCAGGGTGTTCGGCCTTGATCTGCATGTACTGCTCGAACATGGGAGTGAGTTTAGGTTTGCTCACAATAAATATATGGGGCTTACTGGTTCAGTTCTTTACGGAACGAAATTGAATGCCAACTGCGGCACCGCGGGCAATTGAAAAATATTCTATCACGCTTAAGACCGCAACTGGAACAGGTGAATCTTTGCACTTTTTTCGCAACGTTTACAAAAAAGTCCAGCTGATTTTTAAAAGATGAGGTCAGTTGTTGCTGGTCCTGCGCAAGATTAAAGAGTTCAAGCCGCGCAAGCCAGAAATTCTGGTTGAGCATGAGGGTCTTTTCAAGCCAGACCCCGGCTTCTTCCTGCTTGCCGCAGAGCTGCAGGAGCCGCGCACCGTAATACTGCATGATCACATCCGGGTCGGCTTGGGAAATTTCTTCAACCATCACTTCATAAAAAGGATAGCTGCGGTCATTGTCCGGTTCTTTTTTCTGGAGCGGAGTCTCCCCGAAAACAAGGGATTCAGCCAGTACGCCTTCAATAAGGACAAATCTTAAGTGCTTGGGAACCTTTGCAAGAGCGATGTTAAATTTCTTTTTGAATTTATCCAGTGCCCCTTCCTGTTTCATTCTGGTCAGCACCAGCAACCATGACTCTACAGAGCTTTCAGAAACATCAATGGCTTTTCTTAAGGTACGGTTGGCGAGAGCGTATTCGCCTTCTGAATTGTAATCTTCAGCCAGCCGGGCGAGATAGTGCGCTTCCTGCACAGGCTGATTCAGTTTGGAGTAATAGGCTGCAGCTTTTTCGAATTCCCGGCCTCCTGCGGCCAGTTCAGCCAGTTCGGTCAGAATCTCAGGGGAATCCCCTACGATTTCACGGGCTTTTTCAAAAGCACTCACCGCACGGTCCAGAAAGCCCCCACGGCTGAAATCACGCCCCAGTTCATATAGGGCGCGGGCCTTGATAGCCGGGGCCAGACCGGGACGGACAATCAGGCTGTTCCTGATCTGGGCGGCACGTTCGATTTCGCCCTGTGAACGGTAGAGGTTACCAAGGGCGAGGTAGATCTCAACAGCTTCGGGAGTATCTTTTACAACCTTGCTGAGTTCATCAATAGCTGCGCGGGTATCCGCAAGTCCGGACTTGCCTTTTCCGGCCCCGGACGAATAAGACGGCGCCCGATTATCGGACGCCGTCATTTTCTTCTTTTTAAATACGCTTAAAAAGGACACGTATACTCCTTGTATATGCGCTTATTTATTAAGAAGCTTTCTCTTCGCTTTCTTCTGCGGAGGGATAGTTCCCCTCATCGAGGGGCAGATTGCGCAGAGAGTTAACTTCCTGCTCAAGGTTTGCCATTCTGGTGCGGCAGGTGCGGAGCTGGCCGGAAAGACGGACTTTGTCAGCCATGAAGTAAAGCAGACAGAGCAAGGAACCTGCGGCAAAGGCAATCAGGATCAACAGATAGTAGGGAAGAGGCTGGCTCATGAACTTGTAGTTAAACAGTTCGATGGACAGAGTTACTTCCTTGGAAAGTTCAGGAGTATTCTGAATAAAGAATACCATGGAAAGGAAAAAGAGAACCACCAGAGCCAAAACCTTCAAGTAACGCATGAAACCCTCCTTAGTGTTACTAGCGACAGCAGCTGTCAAAAAACGGCTTGAGCCTATTGTAAGTTGAGGACAAGTGGTCGGGGATAACATTGGTTTCTCCGAACACTGCCATAAACGATGCATCCCCGTTCCAACGGGGTACTAACTGAAAGTGGAGATGGGCGGCGATCCCAGCTCCGGCTGCTTCCCCTATATTCAGGCCGACATTTATCCCTTGCGGGTTGCATGCTTTATCCAGAATATCGCAGCTTATGGTTATATATTTCATGATCTCCGAAGCTTCCGCTTCATCAAGATCAGTGAGTTTACTGACATGACGGTACGGCGTAACCATCAGGTGGCAGTTGTTGTAAGGAAATTTATTCATGATCACAAAGCAGTGCTCAGCCCTGTGCAGAATTAATCTTTCCTCATCCTCTTCAGTGCTTTCCGGAATACAGAAAACACATTCATCAGGCTTGGGACCAAGAATGTAGTCCATCCGCCACGGTGCCCATAATACGTCCATCTGTAAAACAACCTTTACAATACCTTCGCACAGTAGTGAAGTTACTGTCCGATTGTCCTGCTAAACTTGAGCAAGGACCGTTCACATTGTTTTTATCAAACAATATTAATTTCCAGTAATTAAATACCAGCTAATTATCAACAATAAATATGGAAAAAACAGCTTATTCATGAAAAAAACATTCATAAGCGGCTTTTTCACAGCTTATTGAAAAAGTCTGCATGTTCTACACGCCTTGCCGGGCAAGAGCAAGGGAAACCATTTTTTAAAGTACTTGATATACTTTCTAAAATGGAAATTTTCGGCCTATTTTTTTAAATCTTTAATTTTATCCTTTAAAAAAGATAATTGATCCTGACGCCCTTTCAATTCACCATCAAGGCAGGCCAGTTTTACCTTAGTCAACAATTCCGAATACATAGGCCCCGGCTCAAGTCCTAGTTCCTTCAGGTCTTCACCGGTCACATCTATTGTCTTAAGTCTCAGGCTGGTCAGATATTGGGAGACATATTTTTTAATCATCTCCCGCTTGGTGCGGGCCATGATGAAAAGCACTCCCTCCAGCGGAACCGGGCTGAGGGTTTCGTAAATCTCGCTGGGTTTCATTTCCTGCTTGATGTTCATGATATTCCCGGCTGCCCAGAAAACAGTATCACGCAAATGGACAAATTCCCTGCGTTCTGTGGGAGAAAAGCTGAAGCGGTCGTAAATCTGCTCCATTTTTGCCTTAGGTATACCCATGCACATGGCCAGAAAATATGTTTTCCAGACCGAAAGAGGCGGTTCAAGATAGAGCAGACTGTACCAGCTCATGAGCCGCTCAAGTTCCCCGATAACCTGCGAACGGGCGGAATTGAGCACCATCAATGGATGAATCGCTTCAAGCACACCCAGTTCGTTCATACGCTCAATGGAGCGCAGCACATGCGCTTCATCCAAAATAATGCGCATTTCGTGGGTTAAGCGGTAGCCGGAAAGTTTGTTGATCAGATTCAGCTTGAGCGCGTTTTTGATTAGATTCAGGGTCTGGCCGCCGATTTTGAAATCAAAACGTTGTTCAAAGCGGATGGCGCGCATGATTCGGGTCGGGTCTTCCACAAAACTAAGGGCGTGCAGCACCCGCACGGTCTTGTCTTTCAAGTCGCGCTGGGAACCGAAGAAATCCACCAGTTTACCGAAGCTTCCCGGATTGATGTGCACTGCCAGTGCGTTGATGGTGAAGTCGCGGCGGTAAAGATCCATTTTTATAGATGAAAGCTCAACCGTAGGCAGGGCGGCCGGATATTCATAATATTCCAGACGTGCGGTAGCCACATCCACCCGCTGCCCGTCTGGCAGGATGACTACAGCGGTCTTGAATTTGCGGTGGTATTTGGCCCGACCGTCCATTTTCTTAGCCAGCTTTTTGGCAAAGGCGATACCGTCACCTTCAACCACCAGATCAAGGTCGAAATTGGTCTTGGTCAGCAGCACATCACGCACAAATCCGCCGACCACGTAAGCTTCTGTGCCGATCTCGGCAGCCATTTCCCCGGCAGTCTCAAGGATGTCGAGGATTTTGTTGGGCAGACGGTTGCGCATTATGTTGCGGATATTGCGTTCCTGTTTCTTGTCCGGAAACAGGGATTCCGGAATGCGTGCCGGGTCCTGCACCAGCATATTAATCAGGTCGGTGCGGGTGACCACAGCCTCAACCCGGTCATTTTCCACCACTGGAACCAGACGCTGCTTCTGGCCAAGGATAATTTCCATGACCCGGTGCAGCCCGGAATCAGTCTTGATGGTGGAAAAGGGGTGCTGCATGTAAATTTCAACTTCCATCTCACCCAGACTATGCGAAAGAGCTTTGTCTGCGGTTTTCTGCTCCAGTAGACCGACCACGCGCATATTCTCCATGGAGTCCACCACAGGCACACCTTTGAGGTTGTACTTGGTCATGCGGTCTACGGCCTTGGTAATATTCATATTGCGGGGAATGGCAACAGGCGGCTTGGTCATGATGGACTCCACGTTCAAGCGCGGGGTAACCTTGGAATAGAGCAGGGCGAAAAGTTCATCACGCACTTCGGCCAGCGTGCGGTCTTTGATGGTTGCGGATGCGGCATAAACATGTCCGCCTCCACCAAAAGCCGTGCAGATCGCGCCCACGTCAATGTCCGGTGTGCGGGAACGGGCCACCAGATGGATACGGTCGTTCATGCGGCCCAGTGCAAAAAGGACCTTGATATTTTCAACGTCCATGAATTTATGAACCAGTACGGAAAAATCAACCACATATTCGGGCGTACTGATCTCGGATATAACCACATCGAGGTCGTTGATGGTATGGGTGGTGGCCCCTTCAAGCAGTCTCCCGAGCAGGGTAATCTGCTGCGCGGAAAGATCGCGGTTGAGCAGGTCGGTGATAACGTCCAGCTCCATGCCGTTTTTCAAGAGCCATTTCCCGGCCTCGAAATCGTGCTCGGTGGTGGAATTGAAAGTGAATGATCCGGTATCTTCATAAAGTCCAAGGCCCATGATGGTGGCTTCTTCCTGATTGATCTCCAGCCCGCGCTCGCGAATTTCATGGGAAAGAATTGCAACGCTTGATCCCCAAGGCTTTTTAATCATGAATTCAGGATCAAGGTCGCATTCGGATTTCATGTGATGGTCGTAAATATGGATTCTCAGCCCAGGATTCTGCAGAATGGGATCAATATGAACAATGCGTTTGCGGCGTGAGGTATCCACCACAACCAGCAGCTTGACCGCGCTTTTATCTATTTCTTTCAGATGTTTGAAATTAAAGAAATAAGTCGCGCTTTCCATGTAGAAATTACGCAGGTTCTTTTCCTGGCTTCCGGGGAAAATAAGCGTTGCGTCGGGATATAGTTTTCCGGCAGCCACAATGGCGGCCAGACAATCGAAATCCGCATTTACATGGCCGGTAATTATGGTTTCCGCTTTTATCAGGTTTTCATTTTTTGACATTCTTAAAATCTCACATTACAGATCGTGGGTGAAAACGTTTATGAAGCTGGACTAATCTTCCGGCTTGAATATGTGTGTATATTTCGGTAGCATTAATGTCTGAATGACCGAGAAGCAACTGGACTGTACGCAGATCCGCACCGCCATCCAGCAAGTGGGTGGCAAACGAATGCCTGAAAGTGTGCGGAGATATTGAACGTTTTATCCCTGCTTCCAGTGCGAACTTCTTGATCAGTTTCCAGACCCCCTGTCTGGTCAGTCCTTTTCCTGATCTGTTTAAGAATATGTTCTTGACCTTGGGATTAAAAGCAGGACGCCAATCTTTAATGTATTGGTTTAAGAAATTTTGCGCCACATAATGAATCGGTACCAACCGTTCCTTGGAACCTTTACCGAAAATAATGAGAACTCCGGTTTGAGGATCAAAGTCTTCAATGTTAAGGTTGATCAATTCGGAGACTCTCATTCCGGCTGCATAAAGCAGCTCAAGCATAGCACGATCGCGAAAGCCCAGTTTTTCGGTCAGCTTGGGCAGGGCGAGTATGCGGCCGATTTCCTCCGGTGAAAGGAACTCAGGTATTTTTCTGGGGAGCTTCGGGTTTTCCAGCAGGGTTGCCGGGTCTTCTTTAATGAAGCCGCGTGACGTGCAGAACGCGAAGAATCCCCGCAAAGACGAAAGATGCCTCGCCAGCGAGGTTGATTTCAATGCTTTTGACCTTAGATATGTAAGGTAGAGCAGAAGTGTCTGACTTGTGGTGTCATCTATTTTCGCGGACCTTTCCTCCAGAAAATTCTGAAAAGACTCCAGATCACTCAGATATCCGTTGAGGCTGTTTTCCGAAAGTCCACGCTCAATGAGCAGGTACTCCAGGTAACGGTCAACCCATTGGTGTTTAGAAGATGTATTGTTTTCGTTCTCGGTCATATCCCGTATTCATTACACGTATGGCCGTAACTGCTCAAGGTGATTGACAGAGCAAACAAGCACATTTAAAGAGTTTTGATAATAATTTAACCAAAAAAATGACAGGAGCATATCGAAATGCCGGAATTTAAACTTGCCGACAGACTTGCCACACTTCCCCCGTACCTCTTTGCAGAAATCGACAGACTTAAAGCTGAAGTTGCAGCTCAGGGCGTGGATATCATCAGCCTCGGCATCGGAGATCCCGACCTTCCGACTCCCGATTTCATTATTGAAGCACTGCACAAGGCAGCTCAGAACCCGGTCAACCACCAGTATCCTTCTTATGTAGGACTCATGACTTTCCGTCAGGCTGTTGCCGACTGGTACAAGGAAAGATTCAACGTGGAACTGGACGCAGCAAGCGAAGTAGTTTCCCTGATCGGTTCCAAAGAAGGTATCGCACACTTCCCGCTGGCTTTCGTTAACCCCGGCGATCTGGTGCTGGTAGCTTCCCCCAACTACCCGGTTTACCCGGTAGCATCCGGTTTTGCCGGCGGCGTGGTTGAAATGGTACCGCTTCTCGAAGAAAATGATTTCCTGCCCGACCTTGACGCCATCGAGGACGCAAAATGGGACAAGTGCAAAATCATTTTCGTAAACTACCCCAACAACCCCACATCCGCCACCGCAACCCCCAAATTCTATGCAGAGCTGGTTGCCAAAGCCAAGAAGCATAACGTAATCATCGCAGCTGACGCCGCTTACACCGAAGTCTACTACGAAGAAGACAAGAAGCCCATTTCCATTCTGGAAACTCCCGGCGCAAAAGATGTGGCCATAGAATTCCATTCCCTGTCCAAGACTTACAACATGACCGGCTGGCGTTGCGGCATGGCAGTGGGTAATGCCTCACTCGTGGCCGGACTTGGAAAAATTAAAGAAAATGTCGACTCCGGCATCTTTCAGGCTGTACAGGAAGCCGGAATTGTTGCACTTAAAGAAGGCGAACCTTACGTTAAGGAATTCCGCAAGATCTATAAAGAGCGTCGTGACTGCGTTATCGAAGCTCTGGAAAAGATCAACATTTCCTGCAAGGTGCCTGATGCATCCATCTTCGTATGGGCTAAAACTCCCGAAGGCTACACTTCTTCCGAGTTCGTATCCAAGCTCCTGAAGGAAACCGGCGTTGTTGTTACTCCCGGTAACGGCTTTGGCGAATCCGGTGAAGGGTATTTCAGAATTTCGCTGACTGTCGATACCGAAAGGCTCAAGGAGGCAGTATCACGGATATCCCAATTATAAAGGTCTACGTCAGCCTTGGTTCAAATATCGGAGACACAGAAGATCATTTGAATCAGGCAGTCGCCAGACTGGAAAAATATGAAGGAATTGAACCTGAAAAATGGTCTGAAACATACCAGACCGAACCTCAGGGACTGAAAGATCAGCCATGGTTTACCAATCAGGTGGTCCGTTTCGACGTTGACCCGGAACTCTGGTCCGCAGAAGGATTCCTTTCCACGCTTCAAGCGGTGGAAGGGCAGATGGACCGGGTCAGGGACGTTAAGAACGGCCCCCGAACCATTGATCTGGATATTATTCTCTTCGGAGACCGGGTCATTGACAGCGGCAGCTATCTCACTGTTCCGCATCCGCGGGCGCAGGAGAGGGCGTTTGTGCTCCTTCCGCTGGCTGATATTGAGCCGGAACTGGCTTTCCCGGATGGGACAACCATTTCTGACGCTCTGCAGAAAATCGATTACCGTACAGAAGGTAAGAAGATTTATCAGGATTAATTCTAGGGCCGCACCTTCTACAGGTGCGGCCTTTTCTTTATTGAGGTGAAGAAACTATGTTGAAATTTGTTGTTATCGCCATTGCCGCATTTGTCATGTGGAAACTATTTATGGGCGATCAGAAAAAGAAACAGGATAAAGAAGGCAAAGATTTCAATAAAAAGGTCAAAACCGGAGAAATGGTCAAAGACCCCATCTGCGGTGCCTACGTTCCCAAAGACGGCGACATCCGGGTAAAAAACGGCGAGAAAGTCGAATGCTTCTGTTCCTATGAATGTCGCGATAAGTACATCAAGCGGCTTGAGGCTGATGGCGGCGAATAAGCTGTCTGCAATATTTCAGGGAACCCTTTTGACTGGAATGTCAGAAGGGTTCTTTTTTGCGCTTAATGGATTGATGGGACTAATGAGCAACGACAGTTAGCGTTAAGTTGACAGTGCTATAAAAACAGGTTTGCGAGCCTTGTCTGACAAAAAGTCGGGCAAGGCTTTTTTATTCCTCACAAAATGACCTTCAAATTTAGCTCCTGATCGATTTAAAAATTAAAGTTGATATTCTCATTAGCGAGCATGCTGATTTGCCTAAAAAGGACAGTCAGGACGAAAAAGAGTGATTTTACGATTATTGGCCTTATTTTTTGCCAACCTTACATCTTTTAATCATAACTATCTGTTTTAACTTAGTTTATATGATTGTCTCATAATGTAAATTATGTAAACTTTGAGATATGGGCGGTATGTCTTCCACTCTGAAACTAAAACCAGCATCTCTACTATCGGTAATTGTCATTTAAAATATGTGTTAAATTTTAGATATTTTTGAATTACCTGTTTCTCTGATAACTCGATCCGGTGTTTTATTTTGCTTATATCGTCCTTTCTGACAGTTCGATTCCGGTAGCCAAAGATTACGAGATTTAAATTTGCCTCTTAGGCTGCTTTTCTTTATCTCACTGAGGTAAAGTTCACACTGACTAGAAATTTAAACCTACGGGGTTTTCATGAGATCGATACTTAAGAAAAAGATATTACCTTCCCTGCTGGCTGCATCTGTTTTGTTCGGGGCCGGAGGAAATGTTTTTGCTGCTTCTGCCAAGAAAAATGATTCATTTGAATCATGGCTGGAAAAATACGGTGCCTGGGACATTCTTGAACAGAATTACTCCCAGACCGGAGATACACCGGAACTTATCCTTAAACGGGCTGAAACCGCTTTTAATCTCGGCCGCTATTCCGCATGTCTTGAAACACTGCAATCCACACCGGCTTTTACCGACAAAACTCAGGAAATCACCCGGCTCTGGCTAGGCGGTAAATGCCAGCGCGCTCTCGGCGATCCGGTAAAAGGCGTAATCTGGTTCAGTCAGGCTGCACGTTTGATGGATCAGAGAACCATGGCTTCAAAATTTAAAAAGGATTCACAGCTTAAAAGCATCTGGTTTGATGTCTGGCGTTCCCTTTACTGGGGATACCAGGTAACCCCGGAGGCTGCCCGCGAATCACGGAAGATGCTGCTCGATCAGACCTTTGCACAGGCTGAAAAAGTCTGGCCGACAACCTATTTTGTCATCAACAGCAAAGCCAAGCTGGGAGCGTTGAACAGTACTTCTGAAATCATTCCTGTTATCAGCAATTCAACTATTGTCAGCGATGATGACCGTAATGCTATTGCTCAGTCTCTGGCAGCAGCAAGTATCGGAGAATGGGAAAAAGCAGATAACGCTTTAACTGCAGTTTCCAACTCAACAGTTCAGACTTTCTGGAAATCCGTTAACCAGTATCTGGAATCCGGCAATACTCCGGAATCTGTTTCTATCTTTAATGAAGAAAATCTGATTCGACCGAATTCTTTTTTTGAGGCAGGGGTTCTTGAGCCTGTGACCGTCTCCCCTACTCTCTGGCAGCTTGGCGCGCCCACTTCACCGGCATGGAATGCTTTCCGCAAGCAGCTCCTGGAGATGAAACCGCAGGAAGCACTTAAAACTATCGACCGCGAAACCGGGTCATTGCTGCTTTCCAGCGATTTGGTTAACGCTCTCCAGAACTACCGTCTTGCGTTCGCATTTCTGAGCGGAGACATGGAGCTTGCTGAGAATGTTCTGAAGCGTCTTGATACGGACACTCTGCCCATGAGCCTCAGAGTCGCCTGCGGTATTGCTTTCAAGCTGCCTCTGTCCAGAGTGCTCAGTAGCGCTGATTATGGTAAAAACGAAAACATCTACATAATTTCCGGGCTTAGCGAGGCTGCCGGGATCAACTATTTAAGCGATATTGATACGCCCTTCTGGAAGCCCATTTCCCGGAAAGCACTTAATCCAACTATCAACTCCAATCCGTTGGACAGGCTGCTGGTATTCGCAGACCTGAATGCTCAGGCAGATAAAAAACAGAGCATTAAAATAGCCCGTCGATGTGCGTTTCTGTTTCCCAAGTCCAAGCTGGGTGCTGAGAGTTTTATCTACTTGGCAGATCAGGCCGCTCAAAACAGGGACTTCAAACTCTCCGCCTATTACCTGAAACGGGTTGATCAGGATAAATTCGGTCCTGAATTACGCCTTCAGTGGCTCTCTGCGGCAGTCGCATATGATCTTGCTGTCGGTAAAGACGACAAAGCCATGAAGGCTTATAACGAAATTCTCAAGTCCGGCGGCACCCTTCCGGCTGAGAAGGAACTCAAGCTGGCACTCATGATTCAACAGAAAGGTGACTTAAAAAAAGCTCAAGCCATACTTGAAAGAATCTGGTCAACCCGCGACGATCTGGAAAATGACGAACTGCGTGCAGAGGTGCTTTTCTGGATTGCCGAAGGTGAGCACGCTATGGGCAGGAAAGAAAAAGCACTTAAGCATTATCTCGAATTGGCATGGGAGTTCCCGGAGCAGAATATCTGGGCCGTGACCGCCATGTATCGTTCTTCCATGATCTACGAACACAAAGGCCAGTTCGAAACTGCCAAACGGTTTCTCAAAACTGTCATCAAACGCGCTGACCGCAAGGCCCAGAAAGAGGCCGCAAAAGCCCGGCTCAATGCCATCGACACCAAGCTGGCCAAAGTCGGCGCAGATAAAGAAGTTAGCTTTCCATTTTAATGATGCCTCCGGCGGCCCTACCGGGAGTCCCTCCGGGGGCTTAAACCCTTTTGCAAAAGGGTTTAAGAATCCCAAAACCATTTGGTAAGCTTCGCATATAGCTTATTGATTCGCCCCACTAAAGAAGCCCTGCTAAGTTTTTAGCAGGGCTTCAATTTATCCTAAAATATTCAAAACGCTTCCTGTCATGGTAATTACGGCAGTTTTGATAGTCGGTTCCGGTGGTGGACAAAATTTGCTGTTATGCAGCGACGGCGGCTTGATTCCTTTTTCATGGTACAAGTCCATTTCTTCTGCCGAGGCTGCCCCGGTAAAGAACATGCAGCAGGGAATCTCTTTATTTCCGGCTGTTCGGAATAGAGAAAAATCCTCGCTGACCATGACCATTTCCGCTTCATGAACCCTATCTGCACCGAGAAATTCACCCGCAGCTTTGCGGACAATTTCAGTCAGACCTTCATCATTAATGGTAGCAGGCAGGGAATTTGATTCAATGACTTCGATTACAGGCAGGAGATTGTCCGGCACTTCCATGGACAGGGCTTCGTGTTTGCAGATTCTTTTGATGGATTGAAGAATTTGAGCGCATGTTTCGGAGTCAGCAAATCTAACCGAAACTTCCAAGATAACTTCTGCGGAAATAATATTGGCCCGCGTGCCGCCATGGATAGAACCTACGGTGACAACTGCCGGAGTGAGCGGGCTGATTTCCCGGCTGACAACAGTTTGGAGGGAAGTAACTATCCGGGCTGCAAGCACGATAGGATCTTTGCATTCCTGCGGAAGGGCACCGTGTCCCCCTACTCCGCGTACGGTTATTTTCAGCTGGGAAACCCCGGCCATGACTGGCCCGGATTTAACTACTATCCTTCCGGATTCAACACCGGGAATAACGTGTGTGGCTAAACAATAATCAGGATAACCGAACTGCTCAAAAAGCCCCTGCCTGAGCATCGCCTTCGCTCCGGCCCCGACTTCTTCAGCAGGCTGGCCGATAAAAATGATCTTCCCATTCCAGTTTTCCTTGGACCGGGAAAGGACGCGGGCTGTGCCCACAAGGGTCGTCATGTGGAAATCGTGCCCGCAGGCATGCATGATGCCTGTTTCATTGCTGGCATAGTCCAGTCCGGTTTCCTCAATGACAGGCAGCGCGTCCATATCGCCACGGACCACTACAGTGGGACCGTCACCGTTCTCCAGAACACCGACCACGCCGTGGCCGCCGAAATTGCGGGTTACGGATATGCCGCTTGCTTCAAGCTGGGCTGCAATCAGTTCAGAAGATTTTTCTTCATGACCGGAAAGCTCCGGATTGGCGTGCAGATGTTTGTATATCCCGACCAGATCATCCAGTTCATCTTGAACCAGTTCAATCAGATTCATCTGGAATCCTTAAGGCTTGTTATTCTTTTTCTTTGCTGCCGCTTCTGGCGGAAATTTCAGTATGTGCGCGGCGTTTTGCATCATCAAGAATGGGATGCAGCAAGCCGACAATATTGCGGACATTAAGGTTTTCGGCTTCCTTGGAGCAAAGCAGCACATCAAGGGCATCAAGGCCGTGGAAAATATAATCTACGCTTTTTTTGATCTCACTCATTTAAAACTCCTTTATATGAAAAATCTTTATTTACAGGCAAGTTGGATCATATTGCCTGTAAATAAAGATGTCTATTAATAAATGATCAGCAATGCTTGAAAGTTTGCTTGGTGCTTTTCTTTTCTTCAATTTCACCGTCAAAAGACTTCAGGATGCGCCTGATGTCATCCATGAGCAGGTGGGCCATATCCATGGACATGCCTTCCTTGACCACGATGCGCAGCACATTATCATCTTCGCAATTTTCGCACATGCTGTAGGCCGGAACCAGCCAGCCGCGATGGCGCAGCATTTCCGAAACCTTGTATACATCAAAATCAACATCCACATCGCGACGAATTCTGAAAGTAATCAAGGGCATATGCAGCTTGGGCAGCAGACTCTGGAATACACCGGTTTCTTCAAGCTCTTCTTTAATAAAATTAGCAGTATCCATGCAGGCTTGCATAATGCGGGTGTACCCTTCACGTCCGAGCCGGATAAAGTTGTAGTACTGGGCTACAACCTGATTTCCGGGGCGGGAAAAGTTCAGTGCGAAAGTAGGCATTTCACCACCCAGATAATTGACCCTGAAAACCAGATCTTCGGGAAGTTCTTCAGGAGTACGCCAGATTGCCCAGCCCACGCCGGGATAAACAAGGCCGAATTTGTGGCCCGACACGTTGATGGATTTTACCCATTTCAGACGGAAATCCCATTCCAGTTCCGGCTGCAGGAACGGAGCGATGAATCCACCGCTGGCCGCATCCACATGCAGGGGAATTTCATATCCGGTTTCAGCGTTAAATTTCTCAAGGGCGTCGTTGTATTCCTTGACCGGTTCAAAATCCCCGGTATGGGTGGTGCCCAGAATGGCAACCACGCCGATGGTGTTTTCATCGCAAGCGGCAAGGACATCCTCGGTCTTCATGCTGTAATGACCATCGGAAACCGGAATCAGACGAGGTTCAATTTCCCAGTAACGGCAGAATTTCTCCCAGCAGACCTGCACACTGGCACTGATAATCATGTTCGGCTTATCTGTGGGTTTGCCCTTGGCTTTCATGCGATCACGCCATTTCCATTTCAAGGCCATTCCGCAAAGCATGGCCGCTTCGCTTGATCCGGTTGTGGAGCAGCCGCAGGCATGTTCTTCGTCCGGGGAATTATAAAGATCGGAAAGAATATGCACACAGCGGTCTTCCAGTTCGGCTGTCTGCGGATATTCATCCTTGTCGATCATATTTTTATCGAAAGTATCGGTCATCAGCTGCCGGGCTTCGTCTTCCATCCATGTGGTAACGAAGGTGGCCAGATTGAGACGGGAGTTACCGTCCAGCATGAGCTCATCGTGCACCAGAGAATATGCGTGCCGGGGGTCAATGCTGCTTTCAGGTATGGCGTATTTTGGGATCGGGTCTTCAAGGTCGCGGGACCCGTAAACGGGCATGATATAGTTTTTGCGGTTTTCAGAATCCCTTTTATGCTTTTTTACATGATGAATCATGGTCTACCCCGTTGACTTGTCAGTTTCTATTGTTGGTTGTCAAAGTTTAGTTGATAATCAAAGAAAGTTACCCTAATAAAATTAAACATCATCACTATGCATATAAACACATTGGAAAATAAGCTGCAAGATGTCATCTAACATACGCCGGAATATTCAACTCCTCCCCACCATCCGCCATTCCCTGCAAGCTGTTGCCGATCCTGAACGCGCACCGGCCATGCAAAAATACATGAAATCCGAAATGGAGTTTTACGGTATCCGCACGCCGGTTTACCGTAAGATATGTAAACAAATATTTAAAAAATACGAACCATGGGATTTTGACAAATGGCAGGCTGCTGTTCTTGAGCTGTGGCGTGATGCTGAATTTCGAGAAGAACGCTATTGCGCCATTGAATTAATTATCTTGAAATCATGCAACAAACATCATGTATGGAAAGCCCTGCCCATGCTCGAAGAGATAATCACCACCGGGGCTTGGTGGGATTATTGTGACTATTTAGCCAAACCGTTGGGTAATATTCTTCGCGCTGAACCGGAACGGATGCGTGCATTGATGCTCAGATGGTCCACTGATGACAACATGTGGAAACGCCGCTCATCCATTCTCTGCCAGCTACGATTTAAAGAAGATCTGGATTTTGAATTTCTTATGCAATGCATTGAGCCGAATATTGATTCCAAAGAATTCTTCCTGCGCAAAGCTATCGGCTGGGCCTTGCGGGATTATGCTTGGACGCACCCACAGATAGTGAATGATTACATTGATGCTAATGCTGAACGTCTTTCAGGACTGAGCAGACGCGAGGCTTTGAAGAATATGCACAAACTTTTGTAGCCGCCTTACTTCTTTGAAGGTGTCCGTACCGATACCTTCCGACCCCGCTTCCATTTCCGAAACTCCTTCGGAGTCATCTTCAAACCGCCATTAGCCCAGATGCCGAGCTTTTCCTGCTTGGCCAATTCCTGCGCATGCTTAAGTTCCGGGTAATGCATCTTAGTGTCCTCATAGTAGGCTACAATGCAATATCCCTGACGCACCAGTACATAATTAAGCATCTCCCCTTTCCGCCAGACATAACCGAGCACCCGTTTGTAGCGATCCTGAGTGCGGTGATCGTATTCAATGTAGGCCGGGCCTTTGCGTAGCCACTTATCTGTGAATTCGCGCGCCTGCTGTCCGAACTCCTGTTTGTATTCCGGGCAGTCTACAGATATCAGCCGCAGATCAATATCAAGCCCGCGCAGCATGACCGAAAAGGAGTCGCCGTCTTTTGGGCGTAGATATTGGAATTGTTCGGCGTGGGCGTAATAGACCGAGGCGATCAGAATCAGTATTGCTGCCAGAAAGAAAATGAAGGCTTTTTTCACTGTAGATTATCCCTGTTTACGCATATGCTATATTTATTTGTATTGCGCACAGGAATATCTACAAAACTATTTTAGATTTGACAATATGACTATAAATAAAAAAGGATCGTATTGCTGATCGATAAATGCAAAAAAGGGTTGAAACTTTCGTTTCAACCCTTTCTCTGTTGCATGGTGCCGAGGGGGGGATTCGAACCCCCACGGAATCTCTTCCACTGCCCCCTCAAGACAGCGTGTCTACCAGTTCCACCACCTCGGCAAGAGGTGAACAACGTTGCTGTGAACGTCGTGTGAAGAAGTGTTTACGGAAATCTGTCACCCTTGGCAAGATGTTTTTTGAAATAATTTGAAAAAAATTTAAATTAATTTTTTATCAATAAAATCAAGGGCAAATCATTCGATCAGCTGATCAGTTTTGATGCTTTATACAGGGGTAATATTGGTATATTCCCGCCTCTGTGCGTCAAAATGTGATTTTAATGTCAAAATTCGTTCTGACGGGACTTTTACTTCTTCACGACACCGAACAAGACAAACACATTAAAATACGTTTCTGATACGATTCTGAGAGCCTAGTTTTTTACACTTATATTTTTTTAGTTTTTGTAATTATCGGCCAGTTCCATATCTTCTTCTGCTAAAAATAATGAGCCGCACGCACAGAGCTTTCTCAGACTTCTCTCATTTCAATGTAGCCGGATTTTCGTACATCTCTGATTTCTATTTTTCCTCCAAACGCAAAAAGGGCCGGAACAAATGTTCCGGCCCTTCTCAGTTGCATGGTGCCGAGGGGGGGATTCGAACCCCCACGGAATCTCTTCCACTGCCCCCTCAAGACAGCGTGTCTACCAGTTCCACCACCTCGGCATGAGGTGTCGTTCTAAGAACGTTTCGTTGAGGAAAGACTTAACGCTCTTAAAACATATTTGCAAGATGTTTTTGCAAATAATTGCTCGTAATATTTAGGATTTTTCTTTCGAAGTACCTGCTTTTCAGATGGTGCCGAGGGGGGGATTCGAACCCCCACGGAATCTCTTCCACTGCCCCCTCAAGACAGCGTGTCTACCAGTTCCACCACCTCGGCTCTGAAATACGAGCTGTATATTTTAAAGAACTTACGTGAAGTTTTTAAAAACTTACTATTTGGTCTCTTCTGCAGGAGCCTTAACGGGCTCTTCAAAAGTGACAGCAGGCTTTTCGGGAGTGATGATGGTGTCGCCTTCAAGTACGACAGACTCATCAGCAATCCTGTTGCCGGAGAGGTAGTTGTATGAAAGGGAAGTTACCAGAAAGACTGCTGCCAGAAATGCAGTGATCTTAACGAGAACCCCGCCTGCTCCGGTGCTACCGAAAACAGAACCACTTCCTCCGCCGAAGATTACGCCCATGTCTTCTTTACCGCTCTGTAAAAGAACGAAGATAATCAGAAAGACGCAAGCGATAATGTGTACAGTAATTACGAGCGTTTGCAAAGCTTTTTTTCCTTTATTTTTTCACCTGGAATAAGGCAGATATTTAAGCCAGTGCGATCTGGCTGAAACTTTCCGCGTCCAAGCTCGCGCCTCCTACCAGTACTCCGTCCACATTGTCAAGTGCAATGATCTGTGCGCAGTTGGCAGGCTTTACGCTTCCGCCGTACAAGATGCGGATTTCATTAGCTTTTTCAGGGAAAAGTTTTTTCAGCTTTTCTCTAACAAAGCCGTGAGCTTCAACGATTTCGCCTTCTCCGGCCACTTCACCGGTGCCGATGGCCCAGACAGGCTCATAAGCAACAACAACGGTTTCAGGCGCGAAGTCGGAAGCTACATTCTTTAAACCAGCTTCGAGCTGTTCGTCAATAACCTTCTGTACTTCCCCTGCTTTTCTTTCATCGATTGTTTCACCGATGCACAGGATCATGGACAGACCGTTTTCAAGACCGAAAGCAACTTTTTCTCCAACCATCTCATCGGTTTCGCCCATAATTGCGCGACGCTCGGAGTGTCCTGCCAGTGCGTAAACGCAACCTACATCCTTAAGCATTGCGGGAGAAATTTCTCCGGTGAAAGCACCCTCAGCCTTAGGGTAAAGGTTTTCAGCGGAAAGGTGGCAGTCAGCATTTGCTTCCAGCACGGAACCTACGGTTTCCAGAGCAGTATAAGGAGCGGCAATAACGACTTCGCGGTCAGCGGGAAGTTTGCCGGCGATTTTTTCAAGCAGACCTTCAGCAGTTGCTTTTGCTTCTGCGCGGGTCTTGTACATTTTCCAGTTAGCGGCCATTAATTTTTTCATTAGCTGTTCTCCTTAAGTGCTTTGAATGCGGGAAGTTCTTTACCCTCGAGGAACTCAAGGAAAGAGCCGCCGCCGGTGGAAATAAAAGTGAATTTATCTTCGAGCTTGGCCTGATGCACAACTGCGTCAGTATCGCCGCCGCCTACGATGGTGGTGGCGTCTTCAAGGTCGGCCATGGCTTCGCAGACCTTCAGAGAACCTTGGGCAAAAGGCTCTTTCTCGAACAGACCCATGGGACCGTTCCAGACGATAGTCTTGGAGCGTTCAATTACTTCGCAGAATTTCTTTGCGGATTCAGGGCCGATATCAAGCAGCATGCCGTCTTCGGGAACGGAATCACCGTCGCAGACACCCTGTGCGGTATCAATATCTTTACCCCAGACAAAGTCGGTGGGCAGATGCAGGGTGGTGCCGGAGCCGGCAGCCTTATCCATGATTTCTTTGGCAGTGTCCACAAGGGATTCTTCCACAAGGGATTTACCTACAGCCTTGCCCTGTGCGAGCAGGAAAGTATTGGCCATGGCACCGCCGATGATGAAGTCATCAACTTTGCCGATCAGGTTGTTGAGGATGCCGAGTTTGGAGGAAACCTTGGCACCGCCGGAAACAGCGATGTAGGGCTTGCGGGCATTCTTGAGTGCTTCGCCGAGATATTCCCATTCCAGCTTGAGCAGGAAACCGGCACAGCAGTCTTTGGCAGCATAAGGGACATCAACAACGGAAGCGTTGGCACGGTGGGCCACGCCAAACGCGTCGTTTACGTAAATATCAGCAAGGGCGGCGAGCTGTTTGCCGAAATCGCCGCGCTCTTCGGGAGTCTTGGCCTGCTCTTCTGCGTGGAAACGCAGGTTCTCAAGCATCATAACCTGACCGGGCTTAAGCTCGGCAGCCATTTTCTCCACTTCAGAACCGATGCAGTCGGGAGCAAGGGGAACTTCCATACCGAGGTATTCGCCAAGGCGTTTGGCAGCAGGTGCCAGACTCAGGGAATCAACCCTTTTGCCTTTAGGTTTGCCCAGATGGGCCATGACGATAACCGACGCGCCCTTTTCAAGTGCATATTTAAACGTAGGGACAGCGGCTTTGATGCGGTTGTCGTCAGTGATGGTTTCGCCGTCCAGAGGGACGTTGAAATCAACTCTCATCAGCAGTTTCTTGCCTGCAATGTCAAGCTGGTCAATGAAGCGCATGATCACTCCGTGGTTAAATCGGTTTAATTACTGACTAAAATCCAAGTCATACAGGAGGGCGTCTTCCCTTGTATCCGGATAGTAATTTTTCCTGACTCCCACCTGCTTAAAGCCGAGACTTTCATAAAGCCCGATGGCGGGAGCATTGGATTCCTTTACATCCAGAAGCCCTCTACTCACATTCATCTCCCGGCACTTGTGCATAAGCTCCAGCATAAGTGCCCTGCCAATTCCCTTTCTCCTGAACCGGGGGTGTACCCCTAAATTGAGAACTTCCATTTCATCCAACACAAGTGAATAAGCCAGATAGCCGACCAGCATCCCCTGTTCTTCATATCCGAGGACGAAGAATGCTTTTTTCTCCAGCCCCAGCCGGAACTGCTCTTCGGTCCAATGATATTCAAAACATAGAGACTCAAGTGCCCTGAGCTGACTAAGATGGTCAGAGCCGAGATCGAAAATTTTTTGAATGCCGGTGGTGACTTCCGCGCTTTTCATAAATAGGTTATCTACCTGTGTATGAGTGGAAATTGTGGGTTCACAACCAAAGTCAATGTGAACCTCTTACACGCAATTCTTACGAATTGAAAGAACTCGATGTTCAAAAACGAAAAGAAATTGTTTAAAAGTGAAAAAAAAGTTCGTTCAAATCGAGGTTGTCGACCAGAACAACCGTCCCATAACAAGCATGGATATCAATGAGGTCCACCGTCAATCGCTGCGTCATCGCTCGGTGATTATACTTGTCTATGACAGCGAAGGAAAACTTTTTCTTCAAAAAAGAAGCCCGCAGAAAAAATTATACGCAGGTCGCTGGGATATCTCCGCCGGGGGACATGTGCAAACAGGTGAATCAAGCGAAAAAGCAGCCCTGCGTGAACTTGAGACAGATCTCGGCATCCGCAGTTCCAACCTGAAGTTAATCGAGGAAATTGAAGCATCTTCCGAGTCCGGATATGAATTTGTAACTCTGTATATTCTGGAAAAACAAAATTCCATCCCGGATCTGAACAAGGAAGAAGCCGAATCCGGCTACTTCTATTCAGAAAGTGAAATGGACTGGCTGGTCCGCGAATGCCGTGAACTGCTCGTCCCGGCCCTTGTATTCCTGTATGACCGGGATTTACTTTTTAAATTTAAGTAAGAAGCCTCCGGCGGCCCTTCGGGGACCAAAGAACCCTTTTGAAAAAGGGTTCTCTGGACACTCCTAAAACTTTTATTAGGCTTCGCCGGATTAATTTTCCGGCAGAATCAATTCCCGAAGTTTTTCATGAATAGGTCCATTGGTAGCCAGAATACACGGTGAATACAAATTGAATTCATCTTCGCCGTACTCGGTCACCCTGCCTCCGGCTTCCTGCACCAGCAGCCATCCAGCCGCCATATCCCAAGGCTTGAGGGAATTTTCATAATACCCTTCATAACGACCGCAGGCGGTATAAGCGAGATCAAAAGCAGCCGCGCCCGGACGGCGCACGCCCTGTGTTTTGAGCAGCACCCGGCTCAAAGCATCAGTGATGAAATCAACATGCTCTTCAATGGCGTAAGGAAATCCGGTGGCGATAAGGGATTCTTCCAGCGAATCACAATCCGAGACATGGATCGGCTCACCATTCATGAATGCCCCGCCGCCGCGCACAGCCGTGAATACTTCATTAAGAATGGGCAGGTTAACGATGCCCAGCACCACCTGACCGTTTTCCCAGAGAGCGACGGAAGTGGCCACCATGGGCAACCCGTGGGCAAAGTTAGTGGTTCCGTCCAGAGGATCAATAATCCATGTACGGTCCACAAGCTTGGCATCGCCGGAAGTTTCTTCGGCAATAAAAGACGAACCGGGCAGGATTTCCGCAAGCTTTGCTTTAAGAAATTTTTCCACCGCCAGATCAGTCTCAGTAACGAGATCAATACGGCCTTTATGCTTGATTTTCTTAGGCTTATTGTAGGCTTCCTTGATTATTTCACCGGCTTCAAGGACTGCCGCTGCAGCTTTTTTTATAAGAAATTGCATCTAATTAATATAAACCTTCTCAAAACCCTTGTCTTTCTGGAGACTTAACCCTGTGCCACGCACTACAGTGGTCAGGGGATCATTATCAATAATGACCTTGAGGGAACTTTCGCGGTGGATGAGTTCATCCAGCCCCTTGAGTAGTGCTCCGCCACCTGCCAGCAGCAGACCATTGTTGGCGATATCGGCCACAAGTTCCGGCTGAGTGCGTTCAAGGGCCACCCGCACGGAATGGACAATAGCAGCCACAGGGTCGGCAATTGCTTCCCTGATCTGGGCATCGTTGATTTCTATGGCCTTGGGCTTGCCGTCAATGAGATTGCGACCGGAAATGGTCATGGTCAACGGTTCCGGCAATTCAATAGCTGAGCCGATCTGCATTTTTGCTTTTTCCGCAGTGTTTTCACCGACCAGCAGCTTAAATTCATCCTGCATGTAGCGCATGATGGCAAGGTTCATCTCGTCCCCTGCCACGCGTACGGACTGGCTGTGGGCCACGGAAGAAAGGGTAATAACCGCTACTTCAGTTGTACCCCCGCCGATATCCACAACCATGTTGCCTTCAGGTTCATGAATGTTCAGCCCGGCACCGATGGCTGCGGCCATGGGTTCTTCGATGAGACGGACTTCACGCGCTCCGGCCTGCTGACCGGATTCGATAACCGCCCTCTTCTCAACCTGGGTAATCCCGGTGGGTACGCAGATGATGATTTTGGGCTTGACCAGATTACGGCCTTTGATTGCTTTCTTGATGAAAAAAGCGATCATTTTCTTGGTCACTTCAAAATCAGCGATAACCCCGTCCTTCATGGGGCGTATGGCCTTGATTTTGTCCGGGGTGCGGCCAAGATACTCCTTGGCTTCTTTACCCACGGCAATAACTGATTCATCTCGGGCATCAAGGGCAACGACAGACGGTTCATTAAGGATAATGCCGTCTTTCGGGGTGTAGAGCAGCGTATTTGCCGTGCCCAGATCCATGGCAAGATCCTTGCCGAAAAAGCTCATTAATTTAGCCCATAACATATAAATAAGGCCTCATGCATGAAGCGGTTAATTGTCGTTGATCAAAACCGGATCGGTTTTGGCCGGGGTAACTTTCTGCAAGGCTGTGCGGGCTTCCGCAAGTTTGCTTTTTAGAAAGAGATTTTCAAGGAACTGATTCAGGTATTCAGATACCATAAACAGGAAATCCTTCAAGTCTTCATCAATTCGTTTCGGTTCTTCATTGGCCAGCACAAGAACTCCCCGGGTCTTGCGCTGAAATACTAGTGGCAGACAAATTACGCTCATGAAGTCAACAGTGCTGGCACTTGCCCCCAGTAAACTGGAAGCAGCCTGCCCGGCATTGTTTTCTTCAATGAACATGGGCTCGTTATTTTTATAAACCCAGCCCACAAGCCCGCTGCCTAAAGGAAAGGCCATGGTTTTGGACTCCCCTCGCTGCAAAATGGACTTATTTTCCCCCTCGACATAAAAAGAGGTCCCTCTCTGGTCTATAACAGTCAGAAAAGAATGGGAAAATCCACTTGTGCTTGCAGTCATATTCAAAAGATTATCGAGAAAGGAATTCCATTTCGGCTGCCTTTTACGCAGGTCATGCAGCAGCTTAAGGGTCATGAAATATTCATTCTTGCGACCATCAGCATCAACGGAGCGAATGCAGGAAAGCATGGAGGTGATCATTTTTCCGAACTGGGAAAGAATCTTCAAATCCTTGGTGCTGAAAGAATAGGTCCGCTTACTGTCCAGACAAATGGCACCAAGTGACTGCTCCAGCGGGGTGCCCATGAAAGCCTTGACCTTGGAGTCCTCACGGTTCTCGTAATAGCCGAGGGTGGTCGCTCCTTTGCGGTCCATATTGTTGATAAAAAGAGGCTCGTTTTTGCCGATCACAATCCCGGCAAGACTCTTTTTCTGCAAAGGGGTTCCTTTAGGGGATATGTCATCCCCAAGGCTGAAATAAGTGGATAAAGAGTATCCGTGCTGCCCGTCCGGAAGATACAGGACAACACTGTGCGCCTCAAAAACATTGCAGACAATGCTGAGGATATTTATCAGAATTTCGTTTCTAGGCATGCTCTATTTGGTCCTGCACTCGATGAAATAATCAATGCTCCGATTATACGTTTTTTCCTGCTCCGGTGTAAAGTAGCAGGCAGGAAGCTGATCTTTAGCCCGATGATACTTAATGCATTCGCAGCATGCGCCGGCCCGGGGGCATCCGCTGTAAGTACAGGGACAATCAACTTTGTTGCTCTCAATATTGGTGCAGCCATCTAAACTCATATATTTTCATCCTTAAATTCTGATCGTTAGAAAAAACAAAAATCGTATGATATAATCAAATCCGTATCATTCTTATTTGAAAGAGCTACCCCGGTCAACAGATTCAATGTTTAAT
The DNA here is from genome assembly GCF_010470675.1 of Desulfovibrio sp. JC010. NCBI lineage: Bacteria > Pseudomonadati > Thermodesulfobacteriota > Desulfovibrionia > Desulfovibrionales > Desulfovibrionaceae > Desulfovibrio > Desulfovibrio sp. JC010. The sequence goes on along the minus strand of NZ_VOIQ01000013.1, from coordinate 33,819 downwards.
ACCCATCCTTTTTCCGTTGCTATTTGATGGTTTTTTTTAGAATTCCAACCGAACAACCCTTAAAACAACTCTTTTCAGCAAGAAACGACATGTTTTTTTAAAAAAAAGGCCGTTTCTACAATTTTTCTAGATAAATTCAGTTGTAATTATTCGCGGTTCAAGCTAATCATACCTTAATAAATAAAGAGGGACTCTCTTTTAATTATACAAGCACATGCAGGATATGAATATGTGGCAGGAAGCTTTTTCCAAATATACAGGGAAAACCTGTGACGCGGAAGCCGATTCATCGCATGATGTTTATGATTTAAAATCACTGGACGGATTGCGGTTGCATCTGGATCACGTCCACATCAAAAACTGCCTGCTGCGCCCCTATTTTGAACAGCGCAACCAGTATCCGCTGGTTGATTCCCGCGAACTGCTGCCCTCTTTTGAAGTCGATTTATACGAATACAAAAAGCTTCCCGGCTTCAGTATGGTCGCCCTTGAGCGTCCCCTGAATTTTTTTCAGGAAATTTTCCAGTTCGATATCCTGCACAGTCCGAGGCTGCTGGACGAAACCACCACCGAAGACGCCTGCCCTCTTTTTGAATCCATTGTAAACGCCAATATTGAAACTTTCGAGAGCAGACTGCCCAAACGTTCGCATAAAGATTTCATCAGCGAATACGGCAAAACAGATCTTTCAGCCATTGAAAATTACGGCAAGATCATTCCCTATCTGCTGGAGATTGAACGGGCCCATGTCATGGCGCAGGATAATACCGGAAAATTCTATCTTTCCGGGGTATTCGGATCTTTTCCTTCCGATCTTGATAACGAGCTGAAGCGGTTCGGCATCAGGATAGGAAAATTTAAGCCGGGCGACAACCTGCTCTACGAATACAACCGCCTTTTTGTATACACTTTTCTCATGGAGCTGCATGGATTCCCCATTGTTTCGGAACGGCGCACCTCCTCTGCCCTTTTTGCCCGCAGACTACATCGCATGGGCGAAAAGTTTATGGTCCGCGTGCTCGGCCAGTCGGATAGAACCATCACCTCCCTTTTTTCACACTCTAAGGCAAAGCACTATCCGCGTGTTGAAAAAATCGCGCTGGTGCAGGTCAGCAAAGACAATAAAGAAACCATCGCTGAACTTAAAAAAGGCGGTTTCTTTGTGGATGAAAAAAAACGGGTAGTCATCCTCAAGGTCAAGTACCGCCAGCACAAATTCAACCCGGAAAACGTCCGTGAAGACCGCGCCCTTTCAGTCTATCGGCAGGAAGTCATCCATCCCATCACCGGGGAATGTGCGTCCCACTTCAACGTAATCAAAGACGCTTCCAGCATGACCATCCTGCTGAACGATATTGTGCGCGGTGAATACACTGGCAGCATTGTTTACAAACGCAATGAGCTGATTGAAGACACCGAAACACATGAGAAAAGGCTCAAATTTCTCTTCGCATGGCTTTCCAAACACCAGCGCAGGATCATCGGTTATTCTGACGAATTTTATTCCGGGGTGGTAAAAGTGCTGGACAGCTATCTACTGGCCCCGGACAACTACGAACCGTTCAACGACCTGACCGACCTTTATCAGGAGGTCTGGTCCAAATACAGCTACATCCAGCAGGCCCGTAAATTGAAAGTCCTTGAAGACCTCAAGGAAAGGAAATTTAGAGGCAAAAACATCGGCTACCTTGAGATGCTTCAGGTGATGACCGAAATCTTAAATGAATTAAAATTTGAAATCGTCAACTACTTTGACAAGCTGGTGGAAACAGCTTTAAAGATCGGAGACCGCGTCCTCAATGACTCTTACCTGAGGCGCAAATATATTTCCTGCACGGAAGAAGAGCTCACCCAGTACGGCCAGAATGTGAAAAAATATTACGGTCGCATGGTGGTGATCCTTGATGAATTCAGGTCGATCCGCAAAAGCCGCACCCTCTATGAAGAAGGTGCTTCGGTAAGCGGATTGGTTTAAATTTAATTGTGAAAGCACTCTAGGGATTCCGGGTGCTTTCAATTTATACGGAGTAAAAAATTGACAGCACTGCGCACTACCCCCCTGACTGAGTGGCACCGTGAAAACGGCGCAAAACTTGTTCCTTTTGCCGGATTTGAAATGCCTGTCCAGTATGCCGGCATTATCGTTGAGCATAAGCAAACCCGTGAAAAGGTCGGCGTGTTCGATATCAGCCACATGGGTGAATTCAAACTCAGCGGCAAAGGAGCCAAAGACGCACTGAACAAGCTGGTTACCCAAAATCTGGATACCCTCGCTCCGGGCAAATGCCGTTACGGATTCCTGCCTAATGAAAAAGGCGGCGTGCTTGACGACCTGATCATCTACTGCCTTGCTGAAGATTCCTACATGCTGGTAGTAAACGGTTCCTGCGAAGAAGGTGATTTCAACTGGATTGATTCCGCACTTCCGGAAGGATTGAATTTCGAAAATGTTTCCTACGAGACAGCCAAGATCGACCTGCAGGGGCCTCTGGCTCTTGATGTTCTGGAATCTGTTTTCGGCCGTGATTTCAAACACCTCAAGTACTTCAACTTCGAGGAAACCGAATTTGACGGTTACAAACTGATCATCAGCCGCACCGGCTATACCGGAGAACTGGGTTACGAATTCTACCTGCCTTCCGACAAAGCCCTCTCTCTCTGGGAGAAACTGGTTGCGGACGAAAGGGTTGATCCCATCGGTCTCGGTGCCCGCGACACCCTGCGCCTTGAGTGCGGCTACCCGCTTTACGGCCAGGATCTCGATACCGAGCACAATCCCCGCGAAGGCGGATACGGCTTCCTGCTTCCCGCAGATGCTTACACCGATGTTAAAGAACTGCTTATCCCCCTGACCATCGAAGGCCGCCGTGCTGCCCGTCATGGTGATAAAGTTGAAATTGACGGTAAGGAAGTAGGTGTGGTCACCAGTGGATCATTCTCTCCCACCCTTGGTTATTCCATCGCACTTGCTTACGTTGCCGCTGATGCAGCCGAGGCGGATGCCTTTACCATTAATAATGGTAAAAAAGGACTTGAAGCCAAGAAAGGCGAGCTTCCTTTCTATAAAGAAGGTACCGCTCGTAAGAAACTGGATTAGAATTTTGAAAATTGAAAAGCGAATCCCCCGGCGCATTGGATGAGCCGGGGGATTTTCAGGTTCTAAACCAGACGGACTTAAAGCTCGCACGCTCCGGTCCCTATCTTCTTAGCTGCAAGAACCAGAAAAGCAGACCTGTCCATTCCGTATTTGTCAGCAACGGTATCAATAAATTTCAGGTCCTGTTCAGGGACACTGATGTTTACCCGAACCCGTTTGACCTTCTCAGGAATGTTAATGAGCATGAGGCTATGGAAATCCTCATCCTTTGAATATTCTTCATAAATACCCTTGAAATCAAGATTCGGGACAGGAATTTCCTCTCCGTCCTCTTTCATTCCATCTACATGGAAATCAAGGGCTTCCTTAGCCATGACTTCGGCTTCTTCCAGAGTTGATCCCGCAGAAATACATCCGGGGAAATCCGGGAAGGATACACCGTAATCAGAGGCACCTTCTTTATGGATTACTGCATAGTAACTTGCCATTTTATAACTACCTTACCGCAATTTTAAACCTGCCTGTTTCTCAATAGACTTGAGTGTTCCTACAGGAAGGTCTTTTTTGGGGTGTGGAACCGTCACTCTACCGGATTTACTTGGATGTTTAAATTGCCAATGACTGCCCACACTATTAACTTTGTGCCAGCCATCTTTTTCCAATTGTTTAATTAGTTCTTTAGATGTCATTAAAAGGACCTCTGAATAGTCTCAGATTTCTTTTTGGATGCTATTTGTGTAAACATACACACAGCAAAAACAACGGTCAAGAAATTAAAAAAGACGATTGACTTACGAGCACAATTACAATTAGAGAAACTTCACTATGTCCAGACTTTAAGCATATAAAGACCATTTCGGCTCTTGCGTTGCCCTGCCGTTTCGGCAAAAGGCAACTTTATCAAATAATATTCTACCTAAGGATATTAAGGTTTTGTTATGTTTAAAGAACTTAGGGACATAAACTCACGTCCCCTTCCTTTTGAATTCTATACTGCTTCCGACCTGTGGACCGATGAGCACATCGCCAAACAGATGCTCAAGTATCACTTGAATCCTGATATCGATGCAGCCTCCCGCAACCGCGAATTTATTGCCGATTCGTCCGAATGGATGATTAACCGTTTTGAATTGAATGACTGCAAAAAAGTCGCAGACTTTGGGTGCGGTCCCGGTCTCTACACTACTGCTTTTGCGCAGGCTGGAGCAGAGGTCACCGGAATTGATTTTTCCGCAAATTCACTTGGCTATGCCCGTGAACAAGCGGACAGTTCCGGACTTATAATTAACTACATCAAAACCAATTATCTGGAATTACAAACGGATAAACGTTTTGACCTCATTACTATGATTATGTGCGACTTTTGCGCGCTGAGCCCAGCGCAACGCATGATGCTGATCCAGAAATTCCATACCCTGCTTAAATCCGGCGGATCAATTCTTCTGGATGTGTTTTCGCTTCAGGCATTCAACGATCTAGAGGAAAAGTGCGTTTTTGAACCGAACCTGATGGACGGATTCTGGTCTGCTGATAATTATTACGGATTCATGCGCAGATTCAAGTATGAAACTGAAAAGGTGATTCTAGAAAAATATGACATCATAGAAGAAACCAAGACACGAACCATTTATAATTGGCTCCAATACTTCAGGCCCGAAGATTTGCAGGCTGAATTCAAGTTTTGCGGATTCAGCAAAATGGAATTGCTGGGCAGTGTGGCCGGAAACAAGTACCAAAGTAAAAGCAATGAATTTGCGGTCATTCTACGTAAGTAGTTGAATATATTAGCAGGGTCTGTTTTCGATCAAGAAAACGGACCCTGTTCTCAGCAAATATCAAGTAATTATGTCAGGTTAGTAACAATACCCTCTTGCCGCTCGTAGATAACAATGCTGCAAATCAACAAAAAGACATAATTTCAACATCTTATACAAAAACACTATCCATAAAGCTTTATTTCCGAAATACTACTGAATTTAATTCTGCCCATCTCTTAACACTCAATTAATACTAGAATTACATCCTTAAATTCAGTCCTTTAGCTCAAGAATGGTCAATTGTGTCAAAAGTCGCATATATAAAATTGTGCCATTCACTCCCCAAGCAACTTTTTTTTTCCATCAACCCTCTTGACCGTTAGGTTGTTATCCAGATGATTGGAACACCCTCAAATTTCAGGAGCGATGATGAACATTAATCGTAGAGATTTTGTAAAGCTGACGACCGCGGCAGCTGCGGGGATAGCCGCTGTTCCGGCGTTCGGCGGGCTTGGTAAAGCCTTTGCGAACACAGCCGAGGAACGGGCAAGGCAGCTCAGTCCCAAATGGACCAAGCAGACCACATCAGTCTGTGCATTCTGTTCCGTGGGTTGCGGCCTGCTGGTCAACACAGACATTGAGACCAAACGCGCCCTTAACGTGGAAGGCGATCCCGACCACCCCATCAATGAAGGCTCACTCTGCGCCAAGGGTGCGGCCACCATTCAGATGACCGAGAACCCCAAGCGTCCCGGAAAATTCCTGTACCGTGCGCCTTACGCCGAGGAATGGGAAGAAAAAGATTGGGATTTCTGTAAAAAACGCATCGCGAAGCTGATCAAAAAATCTCGCGATGAAAGCTTTGAAAAGAAAAATGCCAAGGGACAGGTCGTCAACCGCACCATGGGTATCGCCTCCCTCGGTTCCGCTGCACTGGATAACGAAGAATGTTATGCCATGCACGCTTTCATGAGATCTCTCGGCCTGGTCTATGTTGAGCACCAGGCGCGTATCTGACACAGCGCAACTGTTGCGGCTCTGGTAGAGTCGTTCGGACGCGGTGCGATGACCAACCACTGGAATGATCTTCAGAACAGTGATTGTATTTTAATCATGGGCAGTAATGCTGCCGAAAACCATCCCATTTCCTTTAAATGGGCCACAAAGGCGCAGCTCAAAGGCGGCAAGATTATTCATGTTGACCCGCGCTTTACCCGTACCTCCGCAAGGTCCGATGTATACATCCCCCTGCGTTCCGGTACTGATATCGCCGTGCTCGGCGGGATGATCAACTACATCATCAAGAACAAGCGTTACTTCCATAAATATATGGTGGACTACACCAACGCTTCCTTCATCGTAGGTGATAAATTCGAATTCGAAGACGGCATCTTCTCCGGTTTTGATTCCAAGACCAACTCCTACGATAAATCCAAATGGGCTTTTGAACTGGACGAAAAGGGCCTTCCCAAAAAGGATGAATCCCTTCAGGACCCCAATTGCGTATTCCAGATTCTCAAAAAGCACTTCTCCCGTTATACTCCGGAAAAAGTATCCTCCATCTCCGGTGTATCCGAGAAAGAACTGGAAGTGCTTTACGACACCTACACTGCCACCGGTAAGCCGGACAAATCCGGTACCATCATGTATGCCATGGGCTGGACCCAGCACTCTGTGGGCGTACAGAACATCCGTGCCATGGCCATCATCCAGCTCATGCTCGGTAATATCGGTGTTGCAGGCGGCGGCGTAAACGCCCTGCGCGGAGAGTGTAACGTTCAGGGTTCCACTGACTATGCCCTGCTCTACCACATTCTGCCCGGCTACCTCAAAACTCCCCTGGCAGGTCAGGACACTCTTGAAATATACAACGACACTTATACACCCAAGAGTAATGACCCCGAATCCGCAAACTGGTGGCAGCATTATCCCAAGTACTCGGCCAGCCTGATCAAGGCCATGTACTCCGATGATACCCCGGAACAGGGCTATCAGTATTTGCCCCGCCTTGATAACCACAAGGCCAGCCAGTACTCTTGGATTCCGCTCATCGACCGCATGTATCGCGACAAATTCAGCGGCGGACTTATCTGGGGTATGAACCCGGCCTGCTCCAGCTCCGATGCCATCAAGACCCGTAAGGCTCTCGGCAAACTGGACTGGATGGTCAACGTCAACCTCTTCCAATGCGAAACCAGTGATTTCTGGAAAGGCCCTGAAATCGACACCAAGAAGTGCAAAACTGAAACCTTCTTCATCCCCTGTGCATCAGCTATCGAGAAAGAAGGTTCCGTTTCCAACTCCGGTCGCTGGATGCAGTGGCGTTATAAAGGTCCCGAACCGTTCGGCGATGTTTTGACTGACGGCCACTATTTCCATGAAATCTGGGAAGAGCTTAAACACCTTTATGAAAAAGAAGGTGGCGTTTACCCCGAGCCCATCACCCATCTGAGCTTCGAAAACATGTGTGAAGAGAACGATCACGGCCACATGGAGTTCAGTGCGCGCAAAACCGCCAAGCTCTGCAACGGCTGGTTCACCCGCGATGTGGAAGTAAAAGGTAAAAAATTCAAAAAAGGTCAACAGGTTCCCAGTTTCGCTTACCTGCAGGCAGACGGTTCCACTACCTCCGGTAACTGGCTGTACTGTAACTCCGTAACCGATACTGAAAACCGCGGCATGCGCCACGACTCCACCCAGACCAAGGAACAGGCCAATATCGGACTCTTCCCCAACTGGACATGGTGCTGGCCTGTAAACCGCCGCATCCTATACAACAGAGCTTCTGTCGATGAAAAAGGACAGCCTTGGGCACCCAAGAAGGCCGTTATCAAATGGAACGGTTCCAAGTGGGTGGGCGATGTGCCTGACGGCGGATGGAAACCCGGTACCCGTCATCCGTTCATCATGCGTAAGCACGGTTACGGACAGCTCTTCGGTCCCGGCCGCGCTGACGGTCCCCTGCCGGAATACTACGAACCGCTGGAATGCCCGGTTGATAAGCATCCCTTCTCCAGGACCCTGCACAACCCCACGGCGGTTCAGGTCGAAGGTGAAGAAAAGGCAGTCTGCGATCCGCGTTACCCGTTCGTCGGTACCACCTACCGTATCACTGAACATTGGCAGACCGGCTCCATGACCCGCTGGCAGGACTGGCTGGTTGAGGCCGAACCGCAGATGTTCGTGGAAATCAGCCCCGAGCTGGCCAAGCTGCGCGGCATTGAAAACGGCGAAAAAGTCACCATCGAAAGTGTGCGTGGTTCACTCTGGGCAATTGCTATGGTTACCGAACGCATCCAGCCTTACAACATCAACGGAACCGACGTTCACATGGTCGGTATGCCCTGGCATTACGGCTGGGTAACCCCCATAAACGGCGGTGATTCCGCAAACATCGTAACCCCCAACGTGGGTGACCCGAACACCGGTATTCCTGAATACAAGGCCTTCATGGTCAACATCCGCAAGTGGAAGGAGGGTGACAAATAATGTCCGGTAAAAGCTTCTTTGTAGACCTCTCCTTGTGTACCGCCTGCCGTGGTTGTCAGGTTGCCTGTAAACAATGGAAAAAGCTGCCTGCGGAACAGACCCGCAACGTGGGTTCACATCAGAACCCGCAGGACCTTTCTTCCAAAACCATTCGTCTGGTGCGCTTCAGCGAAGCCCGCGACGAAGACGGCAAATTCCGCTGGCTGTTCTTCCCGGAACAGTGCCGCCACTGCATAGAGCCGCCCTGTAAGTACATCGCAAATATGTACAAGCCCGGTTCTGTAGTACAGGACGAAAAGACCGGGGCAGTAATCATGACCGACAAGGCCGTGCTGCCCAAAGGTAAGGTGGAAGGCTGGGAAATGTGTCCTTACAACGTTCCCCGTCAGGACCCGAAAACAGGTCTCTTCTCCAAGTGCGATATGTGCATTGACCGCGTGGAAATGGGCATGCAGCCTGCCTGCGTACAGAGCTGCCCCACCGGCACCATGAACTTCGGTGACCGTGCGGATATGCTCAAGCTGGCCGAGGAAAGACTTGCGGTAGTAAAAAAGACCAACCCCAACGCCTACCTCGCCGATCCCGAGGATGTGCGCGTGATCTACCTTTGCGAAACCAAGCCGGAAAGCTATCACGAAACTCTCGTGGCTTCCGCTGACCAGCGCAAAACCATCATGGCCGGGGTAAGTCCTTCTAAAACGTCAAGACGCGGCTTCCTCACCGCTCTTAAAAATAAAGCCTAGCAGGCAGGAGAAATAAGATGAAAAAATTATTGATCGCATGCCTGTGTCTGATGGGCATTGTATTCGTTGCCATCGGCGCGGGCGCACAGGAAGACTTCACCGCCCCGGATGATGATCTGGTCATCAACTTCATCAAGGGCAAAAGTGATAAAGACCATGGTGTTGTCTTCAACCATTCGAGCCACGAAAACTATGAATGCGCAGACTGCCACCACAAAATGAAAAAGACAGGCGAACCGACCAGCTGTGCTGATTGTCATACCAACTTCGCTCCGGTTCCGGAGAAGGGCTACAAGTCCTACTTCAAGGCCATGCACTACAAGCGTAAAGACCTTAAACGCGCTTCCTGCCTAGGCTGCCACGTGAAGGAATTCGGTAATGACAAGGAATTGACCGGCTGCGTTAACTCCGCCTGCCATCCTGAGGGAATCAGATAACAGTCTAAAAATTCATCCTCCTCCAATTAAAGACCCTGCTTCGGCAGGGTCTTTTTGTTGCTGGCATGTCTGACTATGAATCAAGTTGTTGAAATTTTACTATGAAAAAAAAGGAATTAATTATATTTATTGAATAGTATTCTTTAAGATAGAGGGAGAGTTATGCGGTTCTCATTTTTTCGGATTCTAATTATTTTACTGGCTTTCACTACAGTACTGCTTAATTACCAAAACGCTTTTGCTGTCGAGGAAATAGTAATCCCCTACATCTAACCGTATGATAACAGAAGTCATTATAATATTGATGTTTTGAAATTGGGACTTGATAAAACAATTCCGGAGTATGGTGAATACAAATTAGTACACTATCATATCCCATCAGAACAGCTTCGCTCTCTCCGCCTGATAAAGCATAACAAAGGAATGGATGTCGGCTGGGCTGAAACCACAATTCAACGAGAAGAAGAATTTCAACCTATTCGTATTCCCATCCAGAAAGGACTTATATCACACAGGATTTTTATTATTAAACCTGAGAATCAGGCTGCCTTCAACAAAGTTAAATCCATTGATGATTTAAAAAAATACCGTGCTGGACAAGGTTACGACTGGCCGGATACGGAAATTCTCAAACTTAATGAACTTCCCACAACCACATGTCCGCAATACCGACTCTGCTTTATCATGCTCAATCAGGATCGTTTTGAATATTTTCCGCGCGGAGTTGTTGAACCATGGGATGAAATACGGCAACACCCGGAAATGGATCTGACCGTCGAAAAGAAATTAATGCTGCGATACCCTTCACCGCTTTATTTCTTTGTAAGTAAGAATAACACAAAGCTGGCCGAACGTATTGAGAAGGGATTGATGATGGCCATTGAAGACGGATCTTTCGATGAACTCTTTTACAACCATCCCCAAATCCGTCCCGCTTTAAAAAAAGCCAAGCTTAAACAACGCATAATCATCGATCTTAATAACCCGATCATGCCCCCGAAAACTCCATTAAATGACCAAAGGCTCTGGATCGATATTGACAAAATCCCGGATTAGTCAAAGTGCAGAGATCGATTTTTAAAGACTTATAATTCAAAATAGAATGAAGTCAGGATATCAAGCACCTGAAGACTGTTAACTATTTCTTTGAAGGTGCCATGTTTATTTATATATTTCGAACCATTATATTTGGGATTTGTTTTGTCTGCCTTGTTGGTACGGCTGAAAGAGCATGTGCAGTAGAAACAATAACCATCCCCTTCACTCCGCCCAATGACCATAGAAGTGATTACAATCTTGACCTGCTAAAGCTGGCTTTGGATAAATCCGTTCCGAAATACGGTGATTATAAATTAAAAATATACGACCTACCCACTGAACAATTAAGAGCCCTGCGGTTGATGAAAGACGGCAGAGGCATTGATTTGACTTGGTCCATGACCTCAAAAGAACGGGAAAAAGAATTTCTGCCTATCCGCATTCCCATGCAGAAAGGTCTGTTGGCCCACAGGATATTCCTTATAAAACCTAAGGATCAGCACGCGTTCAACAAAGTAAAAAACGTTGAAGATCTTAAAAAATTTCGGGCCGGGCAAGGATACGATTGGCCGGACACTGAAATTTTACAAAAAAACGGACTTCCGACTACAACCTGTTCCCGCTATCAGTTTTGCTTCATTATGCTGAATGAGAAGAGATTTGACTATTTTCCGCGTGGTGTGTGTGAACCCTGGGGTGAAATAAAAGAACATCTGGATATGGATCTTACGGTTGAGAAAACAATTCTGCTCCGCTATCCGTCACCGCTTTATTTTTTCGTAAGTCGCGATAATCCAGCACTTGCCAAGCGCGTAGAATATGGTCTGCGATTGGCACTGAAAGACGGATCATTCGACAAATTATTCTACAATCACCCAATGATGAAAGAAGCTTTTGAAAAAGCGAAACTGTCTCAGCGAAAGATTATTGACATTGAAAATCCTAACCTTCCGCCTGAAACACCGATTGATGACAAATCACTCTGGATTAATCTTAATAAGGTCCCATAAATTAAAACTTACTCATTCTTGAATCTTTCATCGGAGCGAATGGTTTCGGACTTTTCCGCATTGCTCTCCAGCCAGCCGAAGCGATCTGCCGGCACAGCATCAAATTTCTTTACGTAAGGTTTGATGTCGATAAGCGGAGTTCCGTCCAGCACATCAACACCCTTGATATGCAGAATATTGCCCTCAATCCTGAGCAACTCCACAGTGGACATGCCGATCATGTTCGGCCTGCGCGGCGCACGGGTGGAAAAAAGTCCCCGCTCCACAGTATCCATGAACGGTTTAACCTTCAGCTTGTAGCCGTCATTTTCATGAAAATGATACAAAAGGATTATGTGTGAAAAGCCTTCAAGGTCCTGTAATCCTTCTTCAAGGGCACCGTGCAGTTCAACTGTTCCCGTAAAATCTTTTGCCCCGGAAGGCTGAATAGGCATCCCCTCAAGGGTTTTATGGGGCGAGCGGATATATCCGATGGGATGAAAAATAATGGCATCTTTCTCAGGTAAAGGCATTGGAACCTCCGTATTAATTCGCCGGACACGCTGGAGTCAAAATCCAGCGCTCAGAATCTGCCCGGAAAAACCGCAGTCAATCCGGGCAGAACTTCAGGCTTATCTAACTTTTCATAATCTCTGCCACCAGTTCTGAACAACTGGTCAGGCTTTCGATGGTAATAAATTCTTCTGTTGTGTGCACTTTGCTCATGCCGATTCCAAGAGCCAGGGCATTATACCCTTTTCCATAAAGGATATTGGCATCACTTCCACCGCCGGTCGGTCCCCTGCGCGGTGTAATTCCTATGTTTTTGCAGGCATGCTCCACTTTTGCCAGCACCGCACTGTCATCAGCAACATGCAATGCGGGGTATGAAATTTCATATTCAAATTTATACTCGCCGCCGATTTTCTGCACAGCATCAGCACAGCACGTTTCCATGTGCTTAAGCTGCTTGTCGAGCGAATCATCATACAGCGAACGGGCTTCGGCAGTCAAAATTGCGGAGTCGGTTACAATATTGGTAACGGATCCGCCTTCTATGCGTCCGAGGTTGGCAGTGGTGCTTTCGTCAATGCGCAGCAGATTCATTTTGGATACAGCTTCAGCGGCTATCTGAATGGCACTGATGCCCTCTTCCGGGGCGATTCCGGCATGTGCGGATTTACCGGTAAAGGTCATGGTAATCCCGGCTTTGGCGGGTGCACCGGTGACTACAGTTCCAACAGCTCCCCCGGAATCAAGCACGATGATATCCTTGGCAGGCAGCAGGTCGGTATCCATATTTTTAGCACCGTGCATGCCTGATTCTTCGCAGATGGAAAAAATAAAATAGATATCCGGGTGGGCAATGGATTCGTCTTCCAGATGGTTCAGTGCTTCTATGGCAATGGCAATTCCGGCCTTGTCATCACCGCCCAGAACTGTATCCCCGGCACTGCGCACCAGATCTCCTTCAATGACAGGTTCCACTCCGAGGCAGGGCTGCACACAATCCATATGAGCAGAAAAGGCAATGGGGTCACCTTCGCCCGTAGCCGGAATATGGACTATCAGATTTCCGGTATTACCGCCGCTGAGTTCGCCCGCCTTATCTTCACGGACAACATAACCTCTTTTTTCCATTTTTTCACGTAGATAAACAGCAACTTCCTTCTCCTGAAGGGAAGGACTGTCAATACGCACAAGATTGAAAAAAAGGTCAAGAATTCGCTCTTTATTTATCATAATATCTCCAAAAGACTTACTTAAATTTCGTTTCGCATAATTATCACTGAAACACACCCTTGAACAGGGATATTTTTTGTAAAATCACATACACTTTAACACGTTAACTTTTATAGCATCACAGAACGCATCAGCATTAAAACCAACATTTTTTCAATGCAATACTTGTCAAATAGATTATTTATACATACTATCAAGGAGTGAAACTGTATTCAGAGAGCCTTGTGGAGGTTTAATATGAAATATTTTTATGTACTATCAGCTTCAATCCTAGTTATTGCATTGACCAGTCAATCAATCTATGCGTCAACGTTTAGTTTTGGAGGATCTGAATACACTATTGTGCAATCAACTGGAATAAATTGGAATGATGCAAGAACTGCTGCAGAAGCAGCAGGAGGACATCTGGTCACTATTACTTCCGCTGCTGAAAATAATTTTCTAAAAAACACGGTATTTCAAGGGTTAGACAAAGCATACTGGCTGGGTGCATACCAGACAGGAGATGAAAACAGACAAGATCCATATTCGAATTGGCATTGGGTCACCGGAGAAGAATGGAATTTTACCGACTGGTACAGTGCCGAACCCAACAATATGAAAATCGATGAAATGCACCTGAGTGCGGATCAGCGGTTTGACTTTCAGTGGAATGATGAAGGTTCCGCTGTTTCACAGATGATCAGCGGCTACGTGATTGAAAAACCTACCGCCCCTACCCCGCTCCCCGGGGCTGTCTGGCTGCTCGGTGCATCCCTTGTTGCCCTCTTCGGGATTAAAAAGAAATTCGCAAAATAAATTTACTCTATTCAGAATCAAAAAAATCCCGGCAGCCTATCAGGTTACCGGGATTTTTTAGTGAAACAGTCTAAGAACTTAAGCGTTGCACGCGTTATGTTTCGCGGCCTCAGCTTCAGTAAGCTCAACCATATCACGTAAAATTTTCAGGGTTTCTTCCGCTTCCTTCGGATCAAGCTTACGCAGAGCAAACCCGGCGTGAACGATGAGATAGTCATCGATTTCAACTTCATCGGGCAAGAGCATGAGTGACGCATCAAGATAGGTCTCGCCCTCGCCCACTTTACATTTGGCAACTTGATCTTCAATGGACTTAATCTGAACAGGAATAGCTAAACACATGAAAACACCCCTTCTCGGCACTAGGCCATCTTTTCATAACTTCCGCCCGCAGCGGAAACTTCCTCAAGCACCTTTTCCATCATGAATGGAAGACGTGCCAGCGTAACATCAGAAACTTCATCATGCATGGTTTCATAATCCTTCGGCTCCACGCCGATAACCACACACTCAGGACGCTGGTCGCACAATTCACATAGGACCATTGTGTCAAGCAGGTCTGTCTGATGAATAGAATCTCTGAATCCAAGACTCTTACGCAAATCGTCTCCTGTCAAGCGATAAACCGAACCGGGCTCGTCTCCCCCCAGCACAGCATCAACAACAATAAGGAAATCACATTCCATCATGGGCCCCATAAGCTTGGTGCCCAGCGTGCCGCCGTCCATGAGTTCCACATTGTCGGAAAAGGAATACTGGTCCATCAGTTCATTTACCACTTTTACGCCGATGCCTTCATCAGTAAAAAGTATGTTTCCAACACCCAGAACTAAAATCTTTTTGTCTTCTGTCATTCAGATGCCTCCGGCGGGCCTACCGGCGGTCTCTCCGAGGGCCAAAGAAACTTTTGCAAAAATTTCTTTGGACTCTTCAAAACCCTTCAATAGGCTGCGCTACGGGTTCTTCAAAATTTATTATAGTCCATTTTCTATTCCATCCCTATGAATCTGTGTAGCTCAACTTGGAATAGAAATTCAATAAAAAAATCAAAATATTATAACCAAAAATGAGGTGTAAAAAAGTCTCCGGCGAAGCCTAATAAAAGATTTTGGGATTCTTAAACCCTTTTGCAAAAGGGTTTAAGCCGCCGGAGGCATTAAAAAACGGGAACCCGCAGCGCGGGCTCCCGTAATATTTCCTTGAAGCTTGAACCAACTAGAGGATCTTGAATTTGTGAACTTCGTTGGTTGCAGCATCGATGACGTGTACACCGCAGGCGATACAGGGGTCATAGGAATGAACAGTACGCAGAATCTCAACAGGACGCTTGGCGTCTGCGATGGGAGTACCCATGAGGGCTTCTTCAACTGCGGACATTTTGTTCTGGTTACAACGGGGACCGAGGTTCCAGGTGGAAGGTACAACCAGCTGGAAATTCTCAATTTTGCCGCCCTTGATCTTAATCCAGTGAGACAGGCCGCCACGGGGAGCGCCGACAAATCCGACACCTTCCGCTTCATCAGGCATTTCCCACTCAACCGCGAGATCGGTATTGCCGGAAGCAACGTTATCTTCGAGGTTGTTAACCCATTCAGTCATCTTATTACCGGCAACAACGGTTTCAATACCGCGAGCAGCAGTTCTACCCAGAGTGGAGAACAGTGCTTCGGGCCCTACACCGAGAGTGGAGAGGACATGGTTAACAACAGGAACAACGTCCTTGTTACCGCGGGCATAGGAGACCAGCATCTGTGCCAGCGGACCGACTTCCATGGATTCGCCTTTGTAGCGGGGAGCCTTCATCCAGGAATAACGGTCACGGTCTTCATAATTGGTGTACTTAGGATCAGTTTCACCTTCGTACGGATGCAGTGAAGAATCACCATCATACCAGCTGTGGCTGATGTCTTCCTTGATGGAATCGGGGTTGAAGTCCATGACGTTGCTCAGGTCGCGGTTCATGATCACGCCCTGCTCAAGGAAGCGGCTGTTGATATCTGCTTCCACATCCGGGAATTCACCGAAGGTCAGGAAGTTGGTGGTACCGCCGATTCCGGCCCAGTCTTTATAGTACCCTGCAACCATCAGCAGGTCGGGAATGTAGCATTCGTTAACAAATGCCATGGTTTCGTTGTAAAGGTCCTTGAATTCCTGAATACGTTTTTTGGACAGGGATTCGTAGCAGGTCACGCCACCTACGATGGTGAACTGGGTGTGCGGGTTCTTTGCGCCGAAAACAGCCATTGCGCGGGCTGCTTTAACCTGAAGATGCAGACCTTCAAGGTAGTGGGCAGTAGCAATGAGGTTTTCTTCAGGACGCAGGTAGTATGCATCGTGACCGCCGAGGAAGTAAGCGTTGGTGAAGATACCGAGCTGGCCGGAATCAACAAACTTTTTCAGCTTTTCCTGAACAGCTTTCAGATCTTCGGGCTTGGTAACGCGGGAAGACTGGCTGTTGGCGATTTTAGCAGCTTTAACAGGATCTGCCTGCAGTGCACTTACAACATCAACCCAGTCAAGGGCATGCAGATGATAGAAGTGAACGATATGGTCATGCAGATACTGTGCGCCCAGCACGAGATTACGAATTAGACGTGCATTTTCGGGCATTTTTTTATCAACACCGACTGCGTTATCAACACAGCGGGTGGAAGCCAGTGCGTGGGTATAAGTACAAACACCGCAGGAACGCTGGGTGAAGTGCTGTGCATCGCGGGGATCACGGCCTTTCAGGATAATTTCCAGACCGCGGAAGAGCTGGGAGCTACTCCACACATTACTTACTTTACCGTTTTCGACCTCTACTTCAATCTTGAGGTGTCCCTCAATTCTGGTAAGCGGGTCAACAATCACCGGACCAGTGTAGTTTTTATCAAAAGGGGTCGCCATTACAGCGGGGCCCGATTTAGCCTTGCAACCAGACATATACAATCCTCCAAAAGAATTGAAAGTTAGTTTAATAACTTTAAATAATTGAGAGCACTAACCCTGCTCGTAGAACGGGCTCATTTCATCCCAGAAATCGGGCTCACTGCAACCGATGCAGGGATGGCCGGCTTCAACAGGCCAGTTGGTCTGATTAAACTTGACTTTCGGACAGTTGTTGTAGGTGTCCGGTCCTTTACATCCCAGCTCGTACAGGCAGTAGCCTTTCTTGGCTTCTTCAGATGAGAAGGAAGGTGCAAATTCATCATTATCAAAATGCTTGAGTCTCGGGCAGTTGTCATGCACGGACTCACCGTAGAAGAGAGTCGGACGACCGTCATCGTCAAGTTCGGGGATACCTTTGGTCAGGTAATGAACAACGGTACCTACGAAGTTGAACGGGTTGGTCGGGCAACCGGGCAGGTTCACGGTGGTTACGCCGCCGAGAGCAGCGGAAACACCTTTTGATTGTGACGGGTTGGGTGCAGCAGCCTGAACACCGCCGTAGCAGGCGCAGGTACCGATGCAGATGGTAGCTTTAGCGTGAGGAACAATTTCCTCAACAATCTCAAGCATGGTCTTACCGCCGACTTTACCCCAGGCACCACCTTCAATGGTAGGAATAGCACCTTCAACCACGCAGATGTAACCTTCAGGAGAATGCACAGCCTGATGCAGTGCTTCTTCAGCGGCATGACCTGCGGCTGCCATGATGGTCTCATGGTAGTCAAGGGAAATGGTGTCGAGAATAAGGGCATCAATGTACGGAGAAACAGTACGAAGAACAGCTTCTGAACAGCCGGTACACTCAGCTGCATGCAGATAAACAACAGAAGGACGCTTCTTCTGGGTCAGGGCTTCCGCAATAGTAGGCGCAAAAGCGGGTCCCATACCCATAGCAGCGGCGGTTGTTGCGCAGAACTTCATGAAATCGCGGCGGGAGACGCCATTCTGCTCCAGGCGTTTTTCCGCTCCATCCTTTCCGAGTCCCACAGAGAATTTCATAAAAACCTCCATCCTCTAATTAAAGATCAGTGGGTTTACCCCTCTGGCATTGCGATCTTCAATCCAGAGTCGGAAACATATCCGGCCCAAAACCGCAATGCGTACTAAATTTTATCCATCAGCTCTTGAACTTTAGTATCGTCTCACTCTGATATAAAAGATCACATGAACGCTAATGTATTGAAAATCCTAATTACTCTTAAACCATTTTGCTATGACAGCGTCAACCCCAAATGGCAGATTATTGTTTTAGATGCTTATTTTGTCGAAGTATAGATAAAGATAGCACTAAATATTACTTTTTAGAAATATGTATCTCTCATGTTGTACAACAGCTAAAAATGTAACTACTTAAGACAAAAACATATCTCCATAATAACATATCTACACTTCACACAAATATCACAATAAGTAGCACGGCCAAAAACACAAAAAAACGCAGCCCCCAAAAGACTGCGTTTATGAAAAAAAGACTTATTATAAGAATCTATTAGCCGTTGCCCATAAAATCCCCTTTTATGCGCTCAACAACCTTCTCCTTAATCTCCTCAAAAATCTCATCAGGGGTCTGATCGGCATTCACAACAACGATCCTATCATTATTAAGTGCCGCCCAAGTCAAATACCCTTCGCGGACCCGGCTGTGGAAATCAAGGGATTCAGCTTCGAAACGCCCTTCTTCCTGCATCTTGTTTTCCTGCAGATTGCGGGTCATGGCCCGCTTAAGGCCGATCTCAGGGTCAATGTCCAGCAGGATAGTTAAATCCGGCCAGTGTCCTGAAACTGCAACGTCGTTAAGTTCACGCAGAAGCCTGGGATCAAGACCGCGACCATACCCTTGATAAACAATGGTAGAATCGGCAAAACGGTCGGAAATAATAATTTTCCCGGCTTCCACGGCAGGCTTGATCACTGTACCCACATGCTGGGCGCGGTCGGCCAGATAAAGAAACAACTCGCACTCACCCGTAATATCGGTGCTGTCCATATTAAGCAGGATCTTACGCAATTCCTTACCGATACGACTACCGCCCGGCTCAAGGGTGACATCAACCCTGTGACCTGATTCTTCCAGAAAAGCGGTCAGCATTTTAATCTGGGTAGTCTTCCCGGTTCCTTCTATGCCTTCAAAGGTAATGAACATTGAGCCTCCGATTTTTTGAGTTCGCACTTGCTCGACGGGTTATCGGGTGATTTTTCCGCCTTGTATAAATACCTGTCCAAAAACCGCTGGTAAGGAGTCCAGTTGCTGTCTGAGCCTTCCAACTTATCTAATTCCGCGAAAATTGTATTCATTTTTGCGTCAATATTGTCGGCAAAATGCAAAATAAAAGCTTCAGGGGTTTTGGGGCGCTTGGGTGCGCCGAACTCATACTCACCATGATGCGACAGAATAAGATGTTTCAAGTGAAGCTTTAACTTTGTATCCAGCTTGGATTTCAGTAGAAAAGGTTCAAGTATTTCGACGCCGATATGAATATGCCCCAGCAGACGCCCTTCATCGGTATAATCATTGGTCAAACCGCCGGAAAGCTCCCACGCCTTGCCGAGATCATGAAAAATAGCCGCCGCCAGCAATACCTGCCGGTCAACTTCGGGATAATTGTCACAGATGGACATACACAGCTTGGCAACCGCCAAAGTATGTTCCAGCAGACCGCCCACGTAGGCATGATGCACAGCTTTTGCCCCGGTAGCCGTAAGCAGCCGTCCACGCACAGTCTCGTCCTTGAGCACCTTACGGCAGAACTTTTTCCATGGAATATGAACCATATGCTCGGCGATGAGGTAATCAAGCTCCTGCATCATATCTTCGGGCTTTTCTTTGCTCGAAGGCAGGAAATCGGTGATATCAAGCCCGGCCAGTTCAGGATCAAGAACATCCATAACCTCAACGGTAAGCTGGGGTTTGTCCCTGAAAGACCCGACCATTCCTCCGGCTACAACGAACAATCCAGCTTCAAGTCCCTGAAAATTCTGACTTAACGGACTCCATATTTTTGCTTCAACCACGCCGGAATTATCCTGCAGCCGCAGATTCCAGAACGGCCCGTTCCTTGATTCACGCAGCTGGGCGTCACCGATGAGAAATATATCTTTTACTCTCTCTCCGTTTATAAGATCTTTAATATATGTATATTTTTGCGACACTTCTTGCTATTCCTGAATTGCTTTGATACCTCGCCATCAGGCGATACGTTTTTTGAACTTATCAAGGGCTTTTTTTATAACTGCCCGGAATTTGTATTCATAGTCAACCCACGGGATGACTGTCCAATTATTTTTTGCAATGTCCAGCGGAGAAAACCGATGAATATCCTTCTTACCAACGATGACGGGATTCAGGCAGTCGGCCTGCGCGCCCTTTATCACGGCCTGAAGAGAGCCGGAATGAATGTTCAGGTTGTTGCTCCTGTTGCGGAACAATCCGCAGTGGGACACGCCGTATCGCTCTCCTCGCCCCTTCGTGTCAAGAAATTTGAAGAAGACGGCTTCACCGGACTGGGCGTTTACGGAACTCCGGTGGACTGCGTCAAAATTGCCCTGACCACCCTGCTGGAAACAAAACCGGACATTGTGGTCTCCGGCATCAACAGCGGCGCCAACGTGGGAGTGGACATTTTATACTCGGGAACTGTTTCCGCTGCAACCGAGGGCGCACTCATGGGCTACCCGGCCGTGGCGGTCTCCTATGACAGCTTCAAGCCGGAAGAACTGACAGATCAGGGCGACTACTGCGCTGAACTGCTCAAAAAGATTCCCTGGTCAAGCCTTGGGGATAAGACTGTGGTCAACCTGAATTTCCCGGCAATTCCGGTCAAGGATGCCGAAGGATTGAAAATCTGCCGTCACACCCGTGTCTCATGGCAGGACTGGTACGAAACCCGCGAAGACCCTCGCGGACACAAATATTTCTGGCTGAACGGAGTCATGCCCAAAGAAAAAATCAGCCCCGGCACAGATCGTGACCTGCTGACCAAAGGCCACATAACCATGACTCCGTTGCATTTTGATTTCACCGATCGGGAGGCAATTGAGACTCTGGAGCAAAGCTTCGGTGTATAGTCCATGTCCTTTTGCAAGAGGATGTGGACATTTTGTTTCCTGATAGGATATATAAGATGTATTTGGAACCAATTTGCGGCATCAACAACTGAATAAGGGAAGTACGGCGGAGGTGAAAGTTTCCTGCCGGTTAATAATTTCAGAAAAACTGCCGCATCATCATTTAAGTATAGTTATCCACTAAGGAGGATTACAATGCCACTAGTTTCGCCCAAGGAAATGTTCGAGGGAGCCTATGCCGGCGGCTATGCCATTGGCGCGTTCAATGTGAACAACATGGAGATCATTCAGGGAATCATGGAAGCGGGCAGCGAGGAGAACGCTCCCCTTATTCTTCAGGTTTCCGCCGGTGCCAAAAAATACGCCGGACTGAACTACATCATGAAATTGATGGAAGCCGCACTGCTGGAAACCGACCTCCCGGTTGTGCTGCATCTCGACCACGGCGCAAACTTTGAAATCTGCAAAGAAGTTATTGACGGCGGATTTACTTCAGTCATGATTGACGGTTCACATCTTCCTTTTGATGAAAACATCGCCATGACCAAAAAGGTCGTGGAATACGCACACGACAAAGGCGTATGGGTAGAAGCGGAACTCGGTCGCCTTGCCGGTGTGGAAGGACATGTTTCTTCCGAAAAAAGCATCTACACCGATCCTGATGAAGCAGTTGAATTTGTAGAACGCACAGGCTGCGACTCCCTTGCCATCGCCATCGGCACCAGCCACGGAGCATACAAGTTCACCGGAGAAGCAGTTCTGGACTTTGACCGTCTGGACAAAATCGCTTCCATGATGCCGAATTACCCCATCGTACTGCACGGAGCTTCCAGCGTTGTTCCCGAATTCGTAGCCATGGCCAACGAATTCGGCGGTGACATTGCCGGAGCAAAAGGCGTACCCGAAGATCTGCTGCGCAAAGCCGCATCCAAAGCGGTCTGCAAGATCAACATCGACACCGACATCCGCCTTGCAATGACCGGTGTTATCCGCAAATTCATGGCCGAGAACCCCACTGTATTCGACCCGAGGGGCTATCTGGGTGAATCCCGCAAGGCCGTTAAGGAAATGGTCCGCCATAAGATTATCAATGTGCTGGGCTGCTCCAACAAAGCATAATTTTTACAGGCCGCTCTTAGGGAAAGAGCGGCCTGTAATCATATAAACCAGGGACCCGCATCTTTAATTAAGATGCATAAAAGGGAAGCATGTCTCCATGCATGGGACACCGCCGCACCAGGGAAATCGCGGCTGCTCAGTGTTTCACTGCAACTGTTCCTGACCGGACTCGCCAGAGAACTTGTCCGGCCCGGAAAAAGAGACAGAATAAGGAGAAAACAAGCAATGGCTGTAAAAGTTGGTATTAATGGGTTTGGCAGAATCGGGCGCTACCTCGTCCGCCTGATTCACGATAGTAAGGACTTCGATCTGGTAGCCATTAACGCACGCGCTTCTAATGAAGACCTCGCTCTTCTGTTCAAGCACGATTCCGTGCACGGAACCTTCCATGCCGATGTTGAAGCAAACGATGACGGCTTCACCGTCAACGGCAAACAGATCAAGGTAACCAGATGCGCTCCCGGCGAGTGGCTCTGGAAAGATCTCGGCTGCGACATGGTGGTTGAAACCACCGGTAAATTCCGTGACCGCGCCAGCTGCGAAAAGCACATGGCCTGCGGTGCGAAAAAAGTCATCATCAGCTCCCCCGGCATTGATGCCGACCTGACTGTGGTCATGGGAGTAAACGATGCTGAAATCAAACCGGAACACAATATCATTTCCGGCGCATCCTGCACCACCAACTGTCTGGCACCTGTTGCCAAAGTCATCAATGACGAATTCGGCCTTGAACGCGGCCTGATGACCACTGTACACGCATACACCATGAGCCAGAGGGTTCTGGACGGTTCCCACAAGGATATCCGCCGCGCCCGTGCCTGTGCTGTAAACATGGTACCTACCACCACCGGTGCCGCAAAAGCGGTAGCTATGGTTATCCCGGAACTGGAAGGCAAGCTGGACGGCATGTCCATCCGTGTTCCCACCCCCAACGTCTCCCTTGTGGACCTTACCTGCGACCTCGGCCGCAACACCACCAAGGAAGAAGTCAACGCAGTACTCGCCAAGGCTGCCAACGAGCACATGGGCTACACTGAAATGCCCCTCGTCTCCACTGACTATCTCGGCGACACCCACGGTGGTGTTGTTGACGGTCCCTGCACCGAAGTCATGGACGGCAAGATGCTCAAACTCATCATCTGGTACGATAACGAAGCAAGCTTCACCAACCAGCTTGTCCGTTTGATGGATAAGATATCCGGAATGATGTAGAAACATTCCCATCGCAATCAAAAATCCCTCTCCGTTTTAATTAATGGGGAGGGATTTTTTATCGGGCAGTAAAAAATTACCAGTAATTCATCCAAATTCTCATTGCCCTGTATAATTTAATAACTTCCTAGATTTGTATTCTATTCCATAGTACTCAGAAAGCATGTTCGACACAGACGGCCGACCTTTAAAGGCCGATAATAAAAAAATATTCCTGCTCGACTCCCTGCTCTTCTGCATTATTATCTGCGGATTATGCTACCTTCTTTACAGGGGCACGGAATCTCTGGGCTATAACTGGCAGTGGTTCCGGGTACCGGAATTTCTTTTCTCCATAAATGACGGGAAGTTCACCCCCGGCCTGCTTCTGCAGGGGCTGGCAGTAACCCTTGAAATTACCGGACTGGGATTTGTGCTGACCTTTGCCATCGGATTGGGTGCGGCCATCATGCGCCTATCCAATTCATTCACCGCCAGATCTTTGGCCCGCATCTATCTTGAAATTATCCGCAACACCCCGCTGCTGATTCAACTTTTCTTCATATATTTCGTTGTAGCACCCATTGTCGACATGAACGGCTTCTGGGCTTCAGTCATTGCACTAAGCCTTTTTGAAGGTGCCTATGCCTCTGAAATATTCCGGGCCGGGATTACTTCCATCGACCGCGGTCAATGGGAGGCGGCCTTCAGCCTCGGCGGTGACAGAAAATTTGCCTACTACAATGTCATCCTGCCGCAGGCCGTGCCGCGCGTTGCCCCGCCGCTGGCGGGACAAGCCATAGCACTGGTCAAGGATTCCGCACTGGTCAGCACTGTAGCCATTTACGACCTGACCATGCAGGGACAGTCCATTATTTCAGAAACCTTTCTCACCTTTGAGATATGGTTTACTGTGGCAGCCATATATCTTTCAATTACGCTTTTGCTTTCGTGGGTACTTGATAACGCGGCCCGCAAATTCAAAAGCGAATGGTAAACACCGATTAAACAAACCGGAGGAAAAATGACCTTATGGAAAACCGTCAGCGTGGGCATTACTACAGTGCTCCTGATTATGGGCCTCTCATCCGCCGTCTGGGCAGGAGACGCCAGGCAGGCTCTCTCACAGGACAGTGCCCTTGAAAACGTCCTTAAACGCCAGACTCTGAGAATCGGTTTCTCAACTTTCAAACCATGGGCCATGAAAGATGTGAACGGAGACTTCATCGGCTTTGAAATCGATGTGGCCAAACGTCTTGCCTCGGATATGGGCGTAAAAGCCCGCTTTATACCTACCAAATGGGACGGCATCATCCCCGCCCTGCTGACCGGAAAATTTGATATCATCATCGGCGGCATGGGCATCACCCCCAAACGCAACCTCAAGGTCAATTTTTCCGATCCTTATGAATTCAGCGGCATGTCCATTGTAGCCAACAAAGATGTTGCTCCCGGCAAATCTTCGCTGAAATCATTTAATAACGCCGACACCCGCGTTTCCGTTCGCCTCGGTACTACTGCGGAAAAAGCGGCCAAGAACTTCCTTCCCAAGGCAAATATCCTTAAATTCAATGATGAAGCAGCCTCCATTCAGGAACTGCTCAACGGTAAAGCCGCCTGCCTTGTGGCCTCCAATCCCCTGCCTGAAAATCTGGTCAAGAAATACCCCGGCAAACTCTACCTGCCCCTGAAATCCGATTTCACCAGCGAACCCATCGGCTTTGCTGTGCGCAAGGGTGACCCGGACTTCCTGAACTACCTGAACAACTGGATCAGAGTCTGCAATTCTGAAGGCTGGCTCGAAGCCCGCTACAACTACTGGTTCAAAACCGAAGACTGGAAATCACAGGTAGAATAGTCATTTAAATGTTTGATTCACCAAAAAGAATCTCCTCCCGTGATGTATTGCTGCTGGCATGCATCATGGGAGGAGCTGTTTTACTTTTCCGTCATCTGGCCCAAGGACTCAACTACAACTGGGACTGGACCGTGATTCCCGGCTACATTGCCCGCTTTGATCCCGCTTCCGGTGATTGGCGGGCAGGCATGCTTACCCGTGGTCTGTATGTCACCCTACGCCTTTCCCTGTGGTCCATTCTGCTGGCCCTGCTGGCCGGAACAGTCATGGGTATCTGGCGGGTCAGCCCGCGCCCGTTGCTGCGCATGATCTCCGGCAGCTACGTGGGACTGGTGCGCAACGTGCCCCCGCTGGTACTGATTTTTATTTTTTATTTCTTTCTCGGTGATCAAATAATGCAGGCTACCGGGATTACCGAGCTTTCATATTCTTTGGACGACAGCACGTCTCCTGTGCTGAGCACACTTTTCGGACCGATGGAACAGCTTCCGGCCTTTCTCTCCGGAGTGTTGACCATGGCCCTTTTCGAAGGAGCTTATATTGCCGAGATAGTCCGCGCAGGTATTGAATCAATCGACCGAGAACAATGGGAAGCTTCAGCAGCCTTGGGTTTTACCAGAAGAAATCAACTGATCCACATTATCCTGCCGCAGGCATTTTCCCGCTCACTGCCGCCGCTGGCCGGGCAGTTTATTTCCACCATTAAGGATTCATCCATTGTCTCAGTTATCTCTATACAGGAACTCACCTTTGCCGGGCAGGAATTGATGTCCGCCACATACCGGACCTTCGAAATCTGGTCACTTGTTATTCTGCTGTACTTTATTCTCACTTTCCCCTGCTCAATTATTGTGCGGGAACTGGAAAAAAGAATGAACAGCCACAAAGGTCATCATCATTGATGAACTATTGCAACCTGCCCCTGTGCGCTTACTGTTTCAGTTTCATACTGATTTATATCCAGCACGTTTCCGGCAGCAAAATATTGTCCTATTTCATCTGATATTTTTAAAAATTCAGATACAACCTGCGGATCGAATTGACTGCCTGAGCAAGATTTAATTTCTTCTACTATCTTATCAAACTGGATTGCATCCCGGTAAGGCCGGTTACTGGCCATGGCGGATAAAGTGTCCGCCACAGCAATAATCCTCGCTCCGAAGGGAATCTGCTCCCCTTTCAAACCATGAGGATAGCCGCCGCCGTCATACCTTTCATGATGATGCAGTATTATACCCGTAATGCGATCCAGCCCGGAAACAGATGCCACAGGCTTAACAATTTCCGCCCCCATAGCAGGGTGCTGTTTCACTATTTCATATTCTTCCGCAGTAAGCTTACCTTTTTTCTTCAAAATAGCATCCGGTAAACCGATCTTGCCGATATCATGCAGATGTCCCGCAATATGCAATAATTCACATTCTCGCGGGTGCATCCCAAATTGCACTCCCAAGGCCTGCGCAACTACAGCTACTTCTTCAGAATGGGAACATGTGCAATGATCTTTTGCGTCAATGGCATTACCAAGTGATTCTGCAAATTGATGAACAGTCATACTGGCAACACAATTCCCGCATGATTCTTTTCTTCTAAAAAAATCTATTATCTTTCTCATTTAATACCATCTATTTGGAAATTTAATTTATCAATGAAACAGCACGGACATTATTTGAATTGAAAATGAGTGTCAATCGCGATTAAGTTAAACTTATTAACATAAAATATAATCTAAAAAATTTCATTTATAAAATTGCAAAAAATGAAAGAAAATTCGTAATCATTTCATCACCATACATGTAGACACTTGAAATAGCGACACTTTTCACACAACTGTAACCATTGAGACATGGTAATAATCACTCACAACACATAAGTTGCCCTCAACAAAGCCGAGGAGGGAAACTCTCTATGTCTCTGAAATTAAAACTAATAACTTTTTGCGTTGCCATAGGACTCATACCTTTGATTCTAGTCGGCACCTTGAGTGTCAATATGGCCTCAAAAGCTTTATCGGACCAAGCTTTCGGGCAACTCGAATCCGTCCGTGACGCTAAAAAGAAAAACCTTCAAGATCTTGTCAACAAATGGTTTCATGAAGTTGAACTCTTCTCCAATGTAAAGGAAGTATACAATACAGTTGGACTGGTGGGTGAATATGCCATGGAATATGCTGATCCAGGCGAACCCATGGATGTTGCTTCCGAAGAATATCAAGAACTTCACCAATATGCCTCCGCGCCGTTCATGCCTTTCGTAAAAACACTCGGTTATGATGATGCTATCCTTATAAATGACTATGGCCGGGTGCTCTACTCCGTAAAAAAAGAAAAAGACCTCGGGATTGACCTTAAAAAAGGTAGATACAAAGACACAAATCTCGGACAGGCTTTTGCTAAAGCCGTTAAAGGTGAGATTGTATTTGCTGATTTTGAACCGTATGCGCCCATGGGCAACACACCGGTTGCTTTTGTCTGCGCGCCGGTTCGCTCCCATGCCGGAGATATTCAGGGAGTAGTTGCCCTGCGCATTCCGCTTAAGGAAATCAACTCCATTATGACTCTTCGTTCCGGCATGGGCAAAACCGGTGAATCCTATCTTGTCGGTCCTGATTTACTGATGCGCTCGGACTCGGAACTCAATCCCCAATTCCGCACAGTTAAAAACTCCTTCGCAAATCCCGGCAAAGGAAAAGTGAAATACGCGGCTGTAAAGATGGCCCTTGAAGGTAAAAGCAAGACCGCTTTAATGACTTCCAAAGATGGAATTGAACAGCTGGTTGCTTTCTGCCCCATTGAAATCGGCAAATCCCGTTGGGCATTAATCTCTGAGATTCATGAAGAAGAAGCTTTTCATGCTGTAAACAATCTCAGAAATTTTGCGCTGATCATCTCACTGGTAACCGCGGTTCTCGTCGTGCTGGTAACACTCATCTTCCTGCGCCGCTCCATCCTCGGACCGATTGAAAGAATCGAATCTTTTGTCAGCGCAATTGCCGCAGGTAATTTTAAGGCGGAGCTTGAAGGTAAATTTAAAAGCGAAATGAAAAAGCTGGCCGACGGAATTCAGGTCATGGTTGCGGAGCTGAAAAACAAACTCGGCTTTTCCCAAGGCATGCTGGACGGCATGACTGTGCCCTGCCTGATTTCGGATACCGACGCAAAAATATCCTACCTCAACCAGCCGCTCTGCGACCTGCTGGAAAGCGGACAATCCTGCCAGAACTGGATCGGCCGTCCGGTAAAAGAACTTTTGCAGGCCCCTCCCGGGGAAAAAGGAATCCTGACTCGTTGCCTTGATGAAAAACAATCAATCCTCAATGTGGAGAGGGTCTGGAAGACCAAAAAGAATAATTTCCGCAATGTCCGGATTGATGCCGCCCCGCTCTATGACCTCGACAAACAGCTCATCGGAGGATTCGCCGTTATCGTTGACCTAAGCGATATGAAAGCTAAGGAAAAGCAGATCAGCGAACAACATAAGGTAATGGTTGAAATCACCGAAAAAGCACAGACCATTTCCAAATACCTGACCAAAGGTGCTTCCGAAATTGAAACACAGGTGGATCAGGTCAGTTCCAACACAGAACAGCAATTCGACCGTATTGAGTATTCATCGCAGGCAATTACTGAAATGAACCAGACCCTGATGAATTCCGTAACCAACGCGGAAAACGCAGCGCAGCAGGCCAAGCAGACCCGGGTGCGTGCAGAAGACGGCATGCAGACCATGACTGAAACCAGCGTGGCCATAGATCAATTGCAGGCTCTTTCGGATACGGTAAAAGAGAACATGCACAGGCTCGGCGATCACAGTCAGTCCATTGGCGGCATCATTGGCGTTATTAATGACATCGCCGACCAGACCAACCTGCTGGCCCTGAACGCTGCCATTGAGGCAGCCCGTGCCGGAGAAGCAGGCCGGGGCTTCGCAGTTGTTGCCGATGAAGTCCGCAAACTGGCAGAAAAAACTGTGCAGTCCACCAAAGAAGTGGAAGAAGCTATCAAATCCATTCAGGCTTCCGCACAGGAGAACATTGCCAATACCGACCAGACCGTGGAAGCTGTGGAACACGCCAGCGAGCTGGTGAGCAAATCGGTAGAAGCATTTCAGGAAATCTCCTCCATGTCCGTGGATACAGCCACTGAAATTGAAAAAATTGCACAGGCAACGGACCAGCAGTCCGAAGCCCACGACCAGATTCATAAAAGCGTGGAAGACCTCAAAATGCTGGCTGGAGACACCAAAGAAGACATGCAGGAATCCGCGACTTCAATTACCTCTCTGGCAAGAACAGCGCAGGAGCTTGAAAAGCTCATTGAGAGGCTCAGTAACGCAGCCGGAATTTAAACTCCGCAACCCTCACAAACACAAAAGGCCCTGATCCATTTAAGAATCAGGGCCTTTTCATCTCATATAAATTTAACACTTAATCCGGATTCATGCCCGCCATAACTGCTTCAAGGCGACGGGCTTCAGCTGCCAGTACTTCTTCATCAAGCTTCTGCCCAGTTACTGTAAACGGCTCACCAAGCAGGATTCTGCAAGGCATGAAAGGCTTAGGCAATTCAAATCTGTCCCATGACTTTTCAAAAACCACGGGGTTGGACGGATAGGCGCGCATGGGAATGATAGAAGCTCCGGTTTTCTGGGCAATGGCCAGAATGCCGGGCTTGACTTCATGGCGCGGACCTTTGGGGCCGTCCATGGTGATCGCACCAATCTTGCCCTGCTTGCGCATAATCCGGGCCACGCCGAGCATGGCTTTCAGCCCGCCACGGGTAGATGAACCGCGGGCCACTTCGTAACCGATACGCTCAAGCACCTCGGTGATAATCTGGCCGTCCTTGCTGTCGCTGGCCATGGTCACCAAAGGCAGTTTTTTCAAAAATCCGATACCGATCAGGCTGAACAGCTCATTGTGCCACAGGGCCAGCATAACCGGCTTACCCTGCTTATGCGGCTCTATAATATTCTCGTACCCGCTGATATCAAAACGCATGGAGCGTACCCACCAGCGGTACAAAAAAGCCACCTGCGGCGCGAATATGACCGGATCAACCTTGATCTTCATGACTATGAATTATCCTGAAACTGCATGTTGTAAAGCTTGATGTACAAGGGGGAATTCTGCAGCAGTTCTTTATGGGTGCCCTTGGAAACAATCTTACCTTTTTCCATAACCACGATCACATCTGCGGAAAGCACAGTAGAAAGCCTGTGGGCGATAACAATGCTGGTCCTGTCCTTCATGAGGTTTTCAAGGGCCATCTGAACGATGCGCTCGGCCTCGGTATCAAGGGCGCTGGTTGCTTCATCAAGGATGAGCAGCGGCGGGTTCTTGAACAAAGCGCGAGCAATGGTCAGTCTCTGTTTCTGGCCGCCGGAAAGTCGCACTCCGCGTTCACCGACCATGGTATCGTAACCTTCAGGAAGTCTTTCAATAAACTCATGGGCAAAAGCGGTCCTTGCGCACCCCTCAACATCTTCAAGATCAGACTCAAGGCTTACATAAGAGATGTTATCGAGCACGGATGCGTTGAACAGGAAGGTTTCCTGCGAAACCATGCCGATTTTCAAACGCAGTGATTTGAGGCTGTATTCATTAACGGGTTTGCCGTTAAGGATAATTCTCCCCTCATGAGCATCGTAGAACCGAGGGATGAGATTGACCAGCGTGGTTTTACCCGATCCGCTGGGACCGACAATGGCCACCTTCTGTCCGGCTTCAACATCAAGGTTGATGTTATCCAGCACCGGCTTTTCAGATGAAGGATAACTGAAAGTAAGGTCTTTGATTTCAAGCTTTTTGAAATCTTCTTCCAGTTCGACATCGCCGCCCTTCTCCACATTAATCTTCGGGGAATCAAGAATCTCAAAGACCCTTTCCGCCCCGGCCAGAGCGCGCTGGATGGTGTGGTTGGAGGTGTTCATTTTCTTGATCGGTTCATAAAGCATGACCAGCGCGGCGATAAAAGAAAAGAATGTACCGGGAGTGGAATGGCCGTCAATAACCTGCGCACCGCCGTACCAGAGCACAAGACCGATACCGAAGGCCCCGACGATTTCCATAATCCGCGAAGAAAGTTCACTGTTCAGCACAGACTTGATGGCTATCCTGACCAGACGGTAGTTCTCTTCCGCGAACTTTTCGGTTTCCAGCTTTTCGTTGGCAAACGCCTTGATCACCTTTACCCCGCTGAAACTTTCCTGCAGTAGGGCGTTAATATCGGAAATCTTGCTCTGGTTTTTACGGCCCAGCTTGCGCAGCTTACGCCCGAAATAAAAGAACGGAAAAATTGCCAGCGGGAGCACCAGCACCGCGAAAAATGCAAGATAGGGATCACGGTAAAAAACCAGTCCGATCAAACAGATAATGGTGCACGCCTCGCGAATCATCATTACAAATGAAGGCAGGCTGGCCCGGATTTCAATAACATCGTTCAAAATGCGGGACATGAGCATACCCACCTGACTTTCCTCAAAAAAGTCCATGGGCAGACAGATGATCTTGCTGAAAAGATCATTTCTGAGCTTCTCCAGCACCAGCAGGCCGACACTATTCATCAGATAGGTCTGCAAAAACCTGAATACGCCTTTGATCAGCATAACCGCCACAAAAGCGATAGGCACCAGCATCAGTGCCTCGCGATCCTTATTGATAAAGATGTCATCCATGGCCGGCTGAATCAAATACGCAGTGGCAGCTGTTGCCGCAGCCACAATTGCCATGGATACAAATGAAACAAAAATCTTGAATTTATAAGGTCCGAAATATGAAAGACATCTTCTAATAAGATGTTTATTTTTCAGATAGCTGTATCTTTCGCCTTTGGGCAAATTAGACTCCTTGATTATGGCTGAATGCCGATTGCGCTATTTCCTTACTTCTCATTGCTGTCAACTGCAAGTATCTATTCTGCAAAGATAGATTTAGCTGATTGCTTTGCGTCGATTTAATCAGATTAATCAATTTGACCATTGAACACAGGCTGATATTTTAAGATTTTTAATAAAGGAGAACTGAAATGTCAGTAAAAATAGATTGTAAAGGACTGCCCTGCCCGCAGCCCGTGCTCAAATGCAAGAATGCCATTGAATCCGAAAATCCCGGCAAAATCAAAATCATTGTTGATAACGAAGCAGCCAAAGAAAACGTTTCCCGCTTCATGAGAACCAAGGGCTACGAAGTCAGCATTAAGGAAAAAAACGGAGCCTTTGTTGTAAAAGGCAAAAAAGATGTATCCGACGCAAAGTCCCCTGCAGAATGTGAAGTCTGCGAAGTAATGAGCGATGCGGAAATTGCCAACGTCGGCAGCAAGACCCTCGTTTTCCTGAACAGCGATGTTCTGGGTAGCGGCGATGACGTCCTTGGTGCCGGACTGATGTTCAACTTTATTTCCACCCTGCCCGAGCTGGGCGATTCCCTGTGGCGGATCATCATGGTCAACGGCGCGGTCAAGCTCGCTGTTGAAGGCAGCAAGTGCCTTGAAAAGCTTCAGGAGCTTGAAAAAGCGGGCGTTTCCATCCTTGTCTGTGGAACCTGCCTCGACCATTTTAAGCTGCTCGAGAAAAAACAGGTCGGCGAAACCACAAATATGCTCGACGTAGTCACCAGTTTACAGCTTGCCACTAAGGTTATTAAGGCTTAATAAAGCCCACATGACCGAAAAACAAACAATCCGACTCAATAAATATATTGCCTCCGCCGGGATCGCTTCCCGGCGCGGGGCGGATGAACTTGTCCAAAAGGGCAAAGTTAAAATCAATGGCGAACTTGCGGATTCCCCCGGCATTCAGGTTGATCCTGAAAATGACCGAGTAGAAGTAAACGGCAAGCTGATCCAGCATGATCAAAAGTCCAAAGACCTCTACATCCTACTGCACAAGACCATTGAAACTGTAACCACTGCCAAGGACCCGCAAGGGCGCAAGACAGTGCTCGACCTGCTGCCGGATGATATCATCAAACGCAGGGTTTTTCCCGTGGGCAGGCTGGATTTCTATTCCGAAGGCATGCTCCTGCTGACCACCGACGGTGAGCTCTGCAACCGCATGACCCATCCCAAATGGCATCTGCCCAAAATCTACCATGTCACCATTCGCGGCAGGCTTTCCGAAAAGGAAATGTCTATTATGAAAAACGGCATGTACCTTGAAGACAAAGGCGAACTGCTCGCCCCGGTCAAGATCAAGGCCGTCTCTGAAGTAGGCGAAACAACCAAATACGAAATGGAACTACGCCAAGGCATCAACCGCCAGATCCGGCGCATGTTCGATGAATTCGACAAAACAATCCTGCGCCTCAAAAGGGTCCGGCAGGGACGTATTGAGCTAGGCAACCTCAAGCCCGGCAAATGGCGCGAACTTTCCGCAAAAGAACTTACTTTGTTGAAGAAAGATTTAAAGATTAAATAAGAATGCCTAGTACGTCTTGATTGACGTTGTTTAACCAATTAAACAGTTGTAATTTTGCATGGCAGACCGATTTTGCCTTGGTTTTTTAAGACCGTGCCGGAGCTTGGGTCGTCATGCTTTGTTCTTCTAACCCGAACCGTTGCTTGGGA